>JAILFE010000372.1 GCA_024697725.1 Oscillospiraceae bacterium | reverse complement strand
TTTATTGATCCTTTATCAGAGACCGGGTATTCTATAATGCAGAATGTACTTGCAGATAATCAGTTTACGGTCGTATATGATGAGAATATAAAAAATCATCTTTCAAAGCTTCTGATAAATCATACGGAAGCCAATGTCCATTCAGCTGCGAATGCTATAATAACGAGTATTCGGGGAAATATCGTGCAAAGACCGTTCTCAGCTCCTGTCATGGAAACTGTTGAAATGATACGCTGTGAGGAAGAAAACTTTGATATGGATCATATTGCCGGGGAAATACATCTTTCCAAAAGCCGTATTGCCCATATTTTTTCAGAACAGACAGGCATCACTCTGAAATCATATCTGCAGTTCAAGAGGATGGAAAGGGCGTTCAGGCAAATGGCAGAGGGCTCATCGATCACCAAAGCAGCATTTGATACGGGATTTTCAGGTTCCTCTCATATCGCTTCATCCAGCAGAAAGCTCCTGGGAATGCAGCTTAGGGAGCTCCTTAATATATGATATAAGCAGGCTGTGCCTGCATCCACCTTTGGCTCTGAAATGTTTACAGACTTTGAATTTTGGCTTATCTCTTGTATTTATCGGTATAATATGATATAAAAACAGCGACTTTTTGAAAGTCAGCATTATAAAGATATGCTATACTATGTGTATCAGATCAATGTTGAAAACAAAAAGGAGCATATATGAGTCTTATAGATTATTTTGCAATGAATATCGTCCCTATGATGTACAGGGGAAAGGGAGCACTTCATCCATGCGAAACAGGGCAACTCACCGATATGGTAAGCTGTATAAGAGAATATGATGTAAATATCTTTTTCATAAAGAAGAATGATACCTTTATTGCAATAGATGCAGGCTACAAAAATTATAACAGTTTTGCGGATGAGTGCAGAAAAATAAATGTTGATCCATCAAAGGTACAGGCGATGTTTCTGACACATGCCGATCCGGATCATGCAGGCGGTCTTGATGTCGGACAAAAGAATTATTTCACAAATGCTGATGTCTATGTTGGCAATGTTGAGGAAAACTATCTGACCAATACCTATCACCGCAAAAAGATAGGACCTTTCGGAATGAAGAATTCTGTTTCGATAAAAAGCGGTTATCATCTGCTGAAGGACGGTGAGATCATATTTATCGGTGATCTGAAGATACAGTCGTTCCTTGTGCCCGGGCATACACTGGGGCATCTTGTCTATATCATAAATGATGAAATGCTTTTTACAGGCGATTCTATAGCTCTCAACGACGAGGGTGGCTGGTGCTTTTTTGATATATTCAATTACGACAGCGGTCTTAACATAAGGTCGCTAAAAACCTTTAAGAGAAGGTCGGAAATGGATCATATAAGATATGTTTTCACATCACACAATGGTTTCACAGATGATGTAAAAGGCGCATTCAGACATATTGATACCATTCCCGACTGGAAGAAGAAGGGGTTTGTTTTCGACAAAACGGCTCCTTATGACTGTTTTGCGATGAATAATTGCTGACAGCTCTCTCCACCAATATATAAAATGGCTGCTGATCATATCAACAGCCATTCTTTCGTTATAGCTTCCAGCTAACAGCTTTTTTCCTGTCCTCGACAAATGTGCGGTAAATGCCCTCCTGCTGCATAAGCTCACTGTGTTTGCCCTGTTCTACTATTTTTCCGCCGTCGATAACGATTATCTGATCGGCATGTTCAACGGTTTTGAGCCTGTGTGCTATCATTATGATAGTCTTTTCTTTTGTCAGCTCTTCTATCGCCCTGGTAAGCTCTGCTTCATTTTCAGGATCGACATTGGCTGTAGCTTCATCAAGAATAACTATTGGAGAATCCTTCATTATCGCTCTTGCGATTGATATACGCTGTTTTTCACCACCCGAAAGGCTCGCTCCACCCTCGCCGATCACGGTGTCATATCCGTCGGGCAGGTTCATGATAAAATCATGGCATCGGGCTTTTTTAGCGGCTTCAATGACCTTTTCCATGCTTGCATCGGGCTCTCCGAATCTGATATTGTTGGCAACAGTATCTTCAAAAAGATATACTCTCTGAAAAACAAAGCTGAAATTCTTCATAAGACTGTCAAAGCTGTACTCGCGTACATCTTTTCCGCCAAGAGATACATTGCCGTCTTTTACATCCCAGAAGCGTGCAATAAGATTTGTGAGCGTAGTCTTGCCTCCGCCCGAAGGTCCTACGATCGCAGTTGTCGTCTTTTCAGGTATTCTAAGGCTTATGCCGTTTATGATCGTTCTGTTGTCATATGCAAAGCTCACATTTTCAAGCTCAATATCCCTGTTTTGTGGATCGATATCCTTGCCGTCTGTATCCATCTCGGGGATAGAGAGTATTTCTTCAGCCTGATCCACACAGATGCCTACACTGCGTATCAGCGCTGAAAAGCCTGCCATCACATCAAGGCTCTCATATACCATGAAGGAGCTTATCATCATCATTATGCAGTATAAAAGCGTCATGCTGCCGTCAATGTAGAAATATACCGAAGCAGCGCACATAACCACACCTATTAGCTTTGTAACTATCTCCTGCAATGCAATATACGGAATAACATCGAATTCAAGATGTGTGTCGCCGTACTGCTTTGCCTTTATCGCTTTCTCAAGCTTTTTAGCACGGCTCCGGGTAAGATTGTAATTCTTTACCTCCGCAATACCCTGTATGAATTCAATAACAGCCGCTACAAGGTCTTTCGTTGCTTTCTGCTGTAGCGGCGCACCCTTGAGTGTCTTTTTCTGCATAGCAGAGTTTATTACTGCATACACAGCAATGCCTGCAGTAAGTATCAGACCTATCCTGAAATCAAATATATAGATAAAAGCTGTTATAACAAATGTCGTAAGGATGCCCTGTGTGGTAAGCATAACAACTCTTGTTGCCACATCCGACAATGCTTCCATAGTATTTGTTGTCACACTTGTGATATGTCCCAGACTGTTGTCGTTGAAATACCCCATAGGAAGATAGCGCATATGCTCCGCTATCTCTATTCGCTTGTTTGCACAGCAATGGTAGCCTGCCTCAGTCTGCAGCATGGTAGCCTTCATATTAATGATAAGCTGTCCCAATACGGAAGCTGCGAGTATAGCAAGAGCGGCATATATATTATTATTCGTCATGTTTTTGTCAAGTATTCCCATGACGATAACTGCGATCGCAGATATTCGCAGAGCCGCAAATATTGCCTTTATTACTCCGAGAGCTATTGCTTTATACAGCTTTTTCCTGTCCTCTTCTCCGCAGAAGTCAAAGAATCTTTTTAGTGTAGCAAACATTACGCACCCTCCTTTACAGACATATGACTTTCCCACATCTGCTTGTAAAGTACAGACTTTTCAAGGAGCTCCTGCTGTGTGCCGGCGGCTTCAACTCTGCCGTCATTGATAAGAATTATCTGATCGGCAGATGCTATTGTAGATAATCTGTGAGCAATAACGAGCAGAGTCTTTCCCTGAACAAGCTTTGCAACGGAAGACTGTACAAGTGCTTCGTTTTCCGGATCTGTGTAGGCTGTGGCTTCATCAAGTATAATTACAGGAGCGTTTTTCAGCATGGCTCTTGCAATGGATATACGCTGTCTTTCACCGCCCGAGAGATGCCCTCCCGCACCGCCGACTATCGTTTTGTATCCGTTTTCAAGCTGCATGATGAAATCGTGGCATCCGCATTTCTTTGCGGCATTGATAACATCATCATCGGTGGCGTTAGGATCACCCATTCGGATATTGTCCATAATAGTTTCATCAAACAGGTAATTGTCCTGTGAAACATAGGCTATGTATTTATTGTATTCTTCAAGGGGGTATTTTTCGTATATCGACACCGCCTATGCTGATACTACCCTCATCAACATCCCAGAAAGACGCTATCAGCTTTGCAATAGTAGATTTTCCCGATCCCGAAGGACCTACAAGAGCGTTGACCGTTCCCTGTTTTATTGTGATGTAGATACCGTGAAGTATCTCCTTTTCATTGTAACCGAAGCGGACGTTTTTGAGTATTATGTCCATATCGGTGGGCTTTTCAGTCATTGTCTCCGGACGGATAAGATCTTTCCGTTCAAGTATCTCTGTAGCTTCTCCGATTATAGTACCCATTTTTGCGATACCGTCCCAGTATGAGGCTATCGTCATGAAAGGCGATACAAGTCCCAGTGAGAGAATTATCAGCATGAGCAGATCGTTGCCGGAGACAGTGCCGTCCATATACGCCTTTGCACCGAAAGGCAGGAGCCCCAGAAGAAAATAAGGCATCAGAAGTAGTGAAAGGTTCTGCCACAGGTTGCAGCGGCGCATCCATTCTATGAAGCAGTCTGCACCTTCCTTTGCTGCTGTGACGAATTTATCATAGCTTGTCTTTGATTTGCCGAAAGCCTTGATGACCTCTATGCCGTTTATATATTCGACAGCGGTATCATTCAGTTTTTTGGTCTTGATTATCGTGTTGTTATAGCTTTCCGTGCTGCCTGTCATCATAAGGCAGAAAAAGAATATACCCACAGGTACGCAGATAAGTGAAAGCAGTGTCAGTTTAACGTTTATCGTCAGCATATAAATGATGAGAGCAACGGGAACGAAGGCATTTGAGAGCACTTCGGGAATAATATGTGCCAGTGTGTCTCGATGGAATCAACTCTTTCACAGATTATGTTCTTATATGTCCCGCTGGACTGTGAAAGCACTGAACCAAGCGGGAGCCTTGACAGCTTAACTGTAAGCTGCCGTCTGATATTTGCAAGGACCTCAAATGTTGCTGCATGGGAAAGCGTGGTCGATATACTGTGACATATACGACACAGCACCCAGAACAGTGCCATCATCAGTATATCCTTTGAAAAATCACTGAATACCGGCCTTGTTCCTCTTTCATGGAGATCAAGCAGCCTTTTTACTATATCTGCCATATAGATATATGGTATGATACCGCAGACGACCTTGCCGAATGCAAGTATCACGCTCATGATATAATTAGGCTTTTTCTGCCCCGCAAATTCTGCCACCCAGCTAAGGGTACTGCGTTTCTTTTTCTTTTCGGACATTATCCTCACCTTCCGTTTATTATAGTTAGTAATAGCTAACATATATTCAAAAAATAACGGAGTTACACTCCGAGTATTTTTTTCCATCCTGTAGAGAAGAAGGCATCAAGAGTTTCGGCGTAGTGCAACGCTTCATTTCTGCTGAAATCATGTATCACAGCCTCGAACAGTGCCGAGACATTTGCCGTCACAAGGAGATGTAACTCTTTTTGTGACAGTTCATTGATTGCCATACCATACTGCTTCATGCGTTCAAAATAGTCAAGGGTGGAGCGTTCCTCGATCACAGCCATATCATGAACAAAGCTCTCGAACCGTGTCCCCTGAGAGCAGCATATGATCAGCTTGAACTCATCATAATGATCGTAGATAAAACTCATCATCCACTTTGCTTCGCTTTCACTCTCATCCCATAGGCGCTCTGCATCGCCGCACTTCATGACCTCATAGCCTTGATCGCAAAACTCCCTGTATTTTGCCATAAATCCGTTTATCGCAGGTTCCACAAGAGAGGCAAACATTTCTTCCTTGTTTGCAAAATGACGATAAAGTGCTCCGCCTGTCAGTCCGACTTCTGCTGCTATTTTTCGCATGGAAGCATTTTCAAAGCCCTGTTCCAGAAATTCCTTTGCAGCTGCTTTGATTATTTTTTCGTGCATTTCTGTTTTATCTTTCGGCATATTCCTCGTCCTTTTTAATAAACGGTGTTTACCAAAAACTAATTTTATCACATTTGTCTTTACTTATCAAGATGAGTAAACGGTGTTTACGAAAATTATACAAACATCTTCAAAAAAAGTGTCTATCTGATAAAAAGACTCTTGACAAATAAAAAAACATCTGCTATAATAGCTTATGCGACCATTATATAAATATTAGTCGCATAAATATTTGAAATAGTTCGCAGGAGGGTAAAATGTCACCAAAGCTATTTTCGATAACAGAAAAGGAACAGCTAAAGGAAAAAATGTTCCTTTCGGGACTTGAGCTTCTGAAAGAATACGGCATGACACACATGTCCGTAGAGAAGATAACATCAGCTGCCGGGATAGGCAAAAGCACATTCTATAATTTTTTTATGTCAAAGGAAGATTTTGTCATTGCCCTTATTGAATACAACCGCGACCGTTTCTGGAAGGAGATAGCGGATATACTCGGTGATCGTGAAAAACTTACCGTTCCCGAGTGTAAGAATATACTCATGTCGATAATAAACGACAAGGATAGTGTTTATCAGTATCTTACACCCGAGGATGAAAGAAAATTAGCCGAAGCTGCTCCCGAAAAGGCTGCACCACAGCTTGATGAAGAGACTGAAACGCTTAAACGGCTGTTTTCTTTATTCGACAATGTCCGCAGCGATATAGACTATGCTGTGGTATCAAATCTTCTGAAGATAATCGCTATGACTGCGGAAAGCAAAGAGGTGCTTCATGAAAGCGGTTATCATGATACACAGGAAAAGCTGTTCGGTCTGCTGTTTGGCTGTATATTCAAGGAGAATGAAAATGAGTAAAGAACCAAAGAAAAAAGAGGGCATTGCCCGCCTGATGGAGCTTGCAGGCACAAAGAAGGCGGGACTTACCGCTGCCTGCACACTCTCGGTGCTGTCAAGCGTATTTAAGATCATACCGTTTTTTACGATATACTGCATATTGCAGGAAATTATAAGGCAGTTTTCATCCGGCCAGGGATTTTCATTCGGGAATGTAAGTCATCTTGTTCTGATAACCGCTGCGAGTGCCGTACTATACGGTGTATGCGCATATTCATCTGCAATGCTCTCTCATGGTGCTGCATTCGATATCCTGTATGAACTCAGAATGAAGCTCATGGAGAAGATGGGCAGAATATCATCGGGATACTATACATCAAATACACAGGGAAGTATAAAAAAGCTGCTCATAGAAGATGTGGAGCAGATAGAGATCTTTATTGCGCACAGTATGTGTGAGGTCGCAGCAGCGATTGCTACGCCGCTGTTCACGATTATTGTGCTGTTTACGGTTGACTGGAGACTTACGCTTGTTTCACTGCTCCCGATAGTGTTTTCGTTTATTATACTTGCAGCGGCGCTCAAAAAGCCCGATGGTGCAAAGCATCAGAAAAATATGGCAGACTGCAAGGCGGCGATGGAAGGTACGATAATAGAATACATACATGGTATGTCAGTGATCAAGATATTCGGAGGAACAAAAAACGCATTCAAGCGGTTTGAGACTGATATGAACAGCTTTACAAAGTCTGTCCATGATACGGCATATTATAATGCAAACGGAATGGGTATGTACTATGCCTTTTTTGGAGCACAGGTCCTTTTTCTCCTGCCTGCTTCAATTATTATGCTGAATAACGCTGAAAACTATTATGAAGTACTGCCGAAGATACTTTTCTTTCTCGTTATATGCGCAGGGCTGAAAGAGCCGCTTGAAAACATGATGAATGTATCAATAGACAGTACAAAGATAAATGTCGGCCTCAAGCGCATAGATGATCTTCTTGCGGAGCCTGAGACAGTTCTTGTCGGGAATGGAAAGAAACTAAACAGTTATGATATAGCTTTTGATAATGTTTCGTTTACATATCCGAACAGTGATGTAAAAGCATGCGATAGGGTTAGCTTCAGCTTACCACAAGGCAGCTGCAATGCTCTTGTAGGGCCATCGGGCGGAGGAAAATCAACCATCGCACAGCTGCTAATGCACTTTTATGAGATAGATGAAGGAATAATAAAAATAGGCGATACTGATATCTGTGAGATCACACGCTCCGAGCTTGTGAACAATATCGCCTATGTTTTTCAGGACTCGTATCTTTTCAATGACACGATAGAAAACAATATCCGTATGGGGAATAAAAAAGCTTCCTTCGATGAGGTCAGGGCTGCGGCTGAAGCTGCGAATATCTCCGGGACTATTGAAGCTCTGCCCGATGGGTATAACACCATAGTGTCGGACAGTACGGGACTTTCGGGCGGTGAAAAGCAGCGGATAGCGATAGCAAGAGCAATACTGAAAAATGCCCCTGTCATAGTGCTCGATGAGGCTACAGCCTATGCAGATGCTGAAAACGAGGCTAAGATACAGGCGGCGTTTTCAAGGCTTTCTGAGGGTAAAACAGTGATAATGATAGCACACAGGCTAAAAACCATTCAGAATGCGGATAATATCCTTGTTATGAACAGCGGCAGACTTGAAGCGGTCGGAACTCATGATGAGCTGATGGAAAACTGCTCTTTGTATAAGGATATGGTAGATGCAAATGAACGCCGTGAAAGCTGGACAATGAGAAAGGAGGCAGTATCATGAACGGAAAAGAGCATTTTTCAAAATGGCTGGATATAATAACCTACGGCAACAGGAAAAAATATTCAAAGTTCGTCGCATGGCTTTTTTTGGACAGCTTTGTTGCTTCAATACCTTCAAGCATACTTATGATCGCGGTATATCTCTTTCTTGCACCTGTTCTTGACAGCTCACAGTGCTATGAGCAGAAACCTTTCTGGATACTTACGGGAATACTTATTATACAGACTGTTCTTTAT
>JAILFE010000361.1 GCA_024697725.1 Oscillospiraceae bacterium | reverse complement strand
GATATAGTCACAGGCACCAAGAACAGGGATATGCTGCCATCACTCGTTGAGGACTTCATCAAATACCGTGAACGAATGGTATATATCCCGCAGTACGAAAGGGACGACCCTTTCGGGCAGGGCTCCTGCCGCACTGTACCGGGGCATACACGGGCATTCCTGAAGATACAGGACGGCTGCGATCAGTTCTGCTCCTACTGTATGATACCCTATGCCCGAGGACGCATACGCTCAAAGCCGCCCGGGGATATAAAGGCGGAGATCGCCGCCCTAGCGGAAAACGGCTACCGCGAGATAGTGCTCACGGGGATAAATCTCGCCTTCTACGGCAAGGGGACAGTGCTCGATCTCGCCGATGCCGTCGCTATCGCCGCCGATAATACGGGCATAGAACGCATACGATTAAGTTCGCTCGAACCGGAGATGATGACCGATGCTCTTATCGGCAGGCTCGCGGATATACCGAAGCTCTGCCCGTCGTTCCACCTTTCGCTGCAAAGCGGCTGCGACCGCACCCTTGCCGCGATGAACCGCCATTACCGCACCGCAGACTATGCGGCTCTTGTTGAAAAGCTGCGCGAAAGATTCCCCGGATGCTCGGTAACGACCGATATGATGGCGGGCTTTCCGGGCGAAACGGACGAGGATCATGCCGATTCCCTGTCATTTGCCGGGAAAATGCGCTTTTCCGATATGCACGTATTCCCCTATTCCCTCAGGGAAGGGACACGGGCAGCGGCCATGGAACAGGTCCCGGAACGGATAAAGACCATACGCGCCGCACAGCTTGGCAGGCTCGGGGAGAAAATGCACCGCGAATTCCTCGCGGAGCAGGTCGGAAGCACTGTTCCCGTGCTTTTCGAGCGTGAAAAAGCGGACGGCTTACACCGCGGATATGCCCCGAATTATACCTATATAAAAATCTTAACAAAAAATTCAGAAAAAAGTTTGCGAAATCAGATTTTTTATGTTACAATAGAAAAGGCGGAATCCGACTGCTGTGTCGGAACGATAGTCAAGGATCATGTCCCTGCAAAGCTTGAAGGATCAATGCCGTCTGTTATAAACTAATTTTTTAAGGGGAGAAAGAATTATGTCAGTTTTTCGTATCTATGCCGAAAAAAAGCCTCAGTACGCAGTTCTTGCCGATCAGACGCTCGGTGATATCCGCACGGCGCTCAGGATAAACGACCTGAGAGGTCTTAGGATAATCAACAGGTATGATGCAGAGGGCTTATCCGAAGATGATTTCCGTCTTGCAGTCACTAACGTTTTCTCTGAACCCGCAGTTGATACCGTCAGCGAGACCCTTCCCGAAACGGAAACGGACACCCGCATCTTCGCAGTGGAATTTCTCCCCGGGCAGTTTGACCAGCGTGCCGATTCCTGCGAACAGTGCATACAGATACTCACCCAGAAGCCGAGATGCCGCATCCGCAACGCAAGGATATATATCCTTAGCGGTAAGATATCCGATGAGGAGTTCGAGTCGATAAAGAAATATATCATCAACCCCGTAGAGAGCCGTGAAGCGACACTCGATACATATGATACCCTCGATGTGAAATACGATATCCCCAAGGAAGTACAGATACTCGACGGCTTCACCGGATATGACGACGCCGCTCTCGACGGCTTCATATCGGAATACGGCCTTGCGATGGATCACGACGATATCGCATTCTGCCGTGATTATTTCAAAAATACCGAGCACCGCGACCCCACGCTCACAGAGATACGCATGATAGATACCTACTGGTCGGATCACTGCCGTCATACTACCTTCGGCACTATCATCGACAATACCGATATCGGCGCGGACTATATCGAGGATACCTATGAGAAGTACATAGATATCCGCCGCGAGCTGGGCAGACAGGACAAGCCAGTTACGCTCATGGATATAGCTACTATCGGCGCAAGAAAGCTCAAGAAGGACGGTCTTCTCCCCGATCTCGATGAATCGGACGAGATAAACGCCTGTTCCGTAAAGATCAAGGTCAATGTTGACGGCGATCTTCAGGACTGGCTGCTGATGTTCAAGAACGAGACCCACAATCACCCAACCGAGATCGAGCCCTTCGGCGGCGCGGCTACCTGCCTCGGAGGAGCTATCCGCGACCCGCTCTCCGGGCGCTCATACGTATATCAGGCAATGAGAGTAACGGGCGCGGCAAATCCGCTCGTTCCCGTTGAGGATACGATCGCGGGCAAGCTCCCGCAGAGAAAGATCACTGTCGGCGCTGCCAACGGCTACAGCTCCTACGGCAATCAGATAGGTCTTGCCACGGGCTGCGTATCGGAGATATATCACCCCGGATATGTCGCAAAAAGACTGGAGATAGGCGCTGTGATAGGTGCCGTACCCGAAAGCAATGTAAGACGTGAAACGCCCGTTCCCGGCGATGTTGTTATACTCCTCGGCGGACGCACCGGACGCGACGGTTGCGGCGGCGCAACAGGCTCCTCCAAGTCTCACAGCGAGGAATCGCTCGCATCCTGCGGCTCCGAGGTACAGAAGGGCAATCCCCCCGAGGAGAGGAAGCTGCAGCGCCTCTTCCGCGACCCCGGGGTCACTCACATGATAAAGCGCTGCAACGATTTCGGCGCAGGCGGCGTATCGGTCGCTATCGGTGAGCTCACCGACGGACTGGTCATAGACCTTAATGCAGTACCCAAGAAGTATGACGGTCTTGACGGCACCGAGCTTGCTATCTCCGAGAGCCAGGAGCGTATGGCTGTGGTAGTCGCAGCAGAGGATGCGGAAAAATTCATAAAGGCAGCCGAGGCAGAGAACCTCGAAGCCACAAAGGTCGCAGACGTGACCGCCGAGCCGCGCCTGAAAATGGTATGGAACGGCAAGGAGATAGTCAACCTGACAAGAGATTTTCTTAACAGCAACGGCGCTGAAAAGCACACCGCCGTAAATGTCCCGCTGCCTGTCACCACACAGCTTCGCGAGTATTCCGATACTCCCGAGAGCTGGCCGCTGCTCATGGGCAATCTGAATGTATGCTCGCAGAAGGGTCTTGTCGAGAAATTCGACTCCACTATCGGCGCGGGCTCCGTGCTGATGCCCTATGCAGGAAAGTATCAGCTCACTCCCACACAGGCAATGGCAGCCAAGATACCCGTACTCAAGGGCGAGACGACAACCTGCTCGATCATGGGCTGGGGCTTCAATCCCTATCTTACCGACAAGAGCCCGTACCACGGCGCGATCGCAGCAGTCATCGAATCCATTGCAAAGGTAGTCGCAGCAGGCGGCAAAAGCAAGGAGTGCAGGCTGACCTTCCAGGAGTATTTCGGCAGGACGAACGACAATCCCACACGCTGGGGCAGACCGTTCGCAGCGCTGCTCGGCGCTCTGAAGGCACAGCTCGAGCTCGGTACGGCTGCTATCGGCGGAAAGGACTCGATGTCCGGCACGTTTGAGAATATAGATGTACCTTCAACGCTCGTTTCCTTCGCGGTATCCACAGCGGACAGCTCGGGTGTGATCTCCGGCGAATTCAAGAAGCCCGGCGACAAGGTGATACTCATAACTCCCGAATACGACGAGAACAATCTCCCCGTATTCGACAGCATAAAGGAATGCTTTGCAAAGGTCGAAAAGCTGATAGCCGACAAGACGGCAGTCGCAGTATGGGCAGTAGGCTTCGGCGGCGTTGCGGAGGCTGTAGCAAAGATGTCGCTCGGAAACAGGATTGGCTTCAGATTCACAAAGAAGCTCTCCGCAGACAAGCTCTTCTATTCAAAATACGGCTCGTTCGTTATAGAGCTTGACGGCGACCCGTTCACGGTAGAGACAGTTATCGGCGAGACCACCGATAGCTACGAGATAGACAATATAAACTACAAGGTCGATATGACCGAGATACAGAAGGTATGGGAAAACAGGCTCGAACCCGTGTTCCCCTGCAATATCAGGACAACGGACAAGCCCGCAAAGGTATATACCTATACCGCAGAGAACCCGCTGCGCCACGCGAACATCAAGGTCGCAAAGCCCCGTGTGCTCATACCGGTATTCCCCGGAACGAACTGTGAATACGATACCGCAAGAGTATTCGAGCGTGCGGGAGCGGTCGTGAATACCGCGGTCATCAGGAATATCACGCAGTCGGCACTCGAGGACAGCGTTGCCGGCTTTGCCGAGGCGATAGCGAACTCGCAGATTATCATGATACCCGGCGGATTCAGCGGCGGCGACGAGCCGGAGGGCTCCGGCAAGTTCATCACGGCATTCTTCCGCAACCCGCGCATAAAGGAAGCGGTAACAGAGCTCCTTGAAAACCGCGACGGGCTCATGCTCGGCATATGCAACGGCTTCCAGGCGCTCATAAAGCTGGGTCTCGTGCCGTTCGGAAAGATAATCGACATGAAGGACGATTCCCCGACGCTCACATTCAATACTATCGGACGCCACCAGTCGATGATGGTAAGCACGCGCATCTCCTCCAACAAATCCCCGTGGCTCGCAGGCTGTGAGGTCGGCGACATACACAAGATAGCGATATCCCACGGAGAGGGACGCTTCGTTGCATCGCCTGAGCTCATCAAGCAGCTTGCCGAAAACGGTCAGATCGCAACGCAGTATGTCGATCTTGAAGGCGCTCCTTCGATGAACATCAGATACAATCCCAATACATCTATGGACGCGATAGAAGGCATCACCTCGCCCGACGGACGTGTACTCGGAAAAATGGGTCACAGCGAGCGCATAGGAAAGGACATCTGCCGCAACGTTCCCGGCAGCAAGGATCAGAAGATATTCGAGAGCGGCGTCGCATACTTCGCATAAGATACTCTCATATCACGGATATCACCGCGCGGTATTCTGCCGTGCGGTGATGTTTTTCATATCGTCCCTCTGTACGGATAAGTGACTTGTGACGGATCGGCCCGTACTGACGGTCGGATGTGATATGCCTTGCGGACGGGAATATAAAAGCGACGTCACGGCGGACAGGCTTGACTGTTCTTTCAGCTTAGGGGTTATAAATAAAATGAAATTTAAATCGGATAAAAAAAGGTTCTTACCAAATCATGGTGTATTTATCATAATTATTGCTGCATCAATCCTTTTGTCCGGGGTTATCTCTTTATTGATACATAAGGTGATCCCGACGAATAGTATATTGGTGTATACAAACGGGGAATTCAGTATCAGATATCCTGCGGAGGAATATATCTGGATGTTATTTTTGCTGTTTGGCATAAGCTTTGTTATTTCAATTACAGGAACTATTATTGAGATCATCCGCAAACAAGAGCTAACAAAAAAAATCAGTCATATAGCGGCATTTGTATTACTTTCTGTTATAATGTGTTTTGCTTTGAGTTTCGAGTATATCGGTCTGACAGGATGGGGAGACGACTGGTTTTTGCCTTACGGCAATAATGAAGAATATACTTTCAGCGGACATCACCTTGTATTGAGTACAGAGCCTGTAGGTATGCACCATTCGCGTTCAGCGCTTTACGAAATAATTGATGATAGAGCATATAAACTCGGCTGCGGTAAAGATATCAATGGTAAGACTTCCGATTATAATGTACAAAAAAATAAAGACAGTTATATTGTAACATATAAAGAGGAGATTAACGGAGAAACTGTTTTGCAAAGCTATGAATGCAAGGATCTCTTATCGGAATAAAAGCCCAGAATCACGACGGATTCAATAAATTTCCCAAATTTTCAAAAAAATCATCAAAAATGTACATTTGTCAATGATGTGAGACTTAAAAAGTGAATAAACGAATCTGTTTCCGGGAGGAGCGTAGCGACGAGCGGGAACAGATTCGTTTATCGCCGCCAACCGGGTCAGGCGCACTGTAGCAGTTCTTTTTGCTGCTCGGGAGATTTCCAGCCTAAAACCGCCATTGGTATCCTGTTGGAACGACGCAGATACCGCCTCATTTGCACTTGCAGGTCGTCAAATGAATAAAATTTCAGAAAGTTATAAAAGCGTTCCTGATCGTTTCTGTGACTGCGTTCGACCTTGCCGTTGTGCCACGGCGTTCTCGGTCTGATGAGCTTATGTACGATGCCGCTTTTCATACAAAAAGCATCAAAATGGTGCACTCTTTTTGTCCTTCCGAAATTCGTGAATTCAGCACCGTTATCGGTTTGTATCACCTTCGGAGTATAACCGAAGAATATGATCGCACGCTTTACAAAATCTACGGTCGAGTAGCCGCTTTGTTCTTTGTATGCGTAAATAAAGCGCTTTCGGGAAGCTTCCTCGATGATCGTATATTGGTAAAATTTTTCGCCGTCTGTTCCCGCATAGCAAGAAGCAGGAACATATTTCACGTCAAGCTGCCACTTTTCGCCGAGCTTTTCAGGCGTGTGGTATTTGCCCAAATGTCGGCTCTTCTTCTTGGTCAATTCCACCTTCTTCCTGAATCCCAGCCTCACAAACACCCGGTAAAGCGAGCCCGGATGCCTTGAATAAGCCTTTTCATCACGCAGCTTGCCATACATTTCGCATATCGAGATGTTGGGATTTCGCCTATGAAGATCCTTTATCCACTTGATCTCCTGCTCCGTATGAGCGTTCGGGTGCGGTGTTTTGGGCCGATGCGACTTTATCTGCAAGGATTCACGAGTGCCATCGTACTGCTTGTTCCACCGCATCAGCGACGCTTTTGATATCTGGTACTTCCGGCATATATATCCCACATCTCCCACTTGCCTGTATGTTTCTACGGCATGAACCTTCGTGCTTATTTCATGCGGCAAATACCTCTTGATTTTTTCCTTGTTTTGTGCTATACTTTTCATAAAGTGATCGTTTCCTTTCTGTTAGGTATGGTGTTGCAACTCTATTTTAACAGATTACGATCACTTTTTCTATTGTTTTTTGATATTTCAGGCTCACATCTATTGTAACACTACAGCGGAAAATGAGAAAATTTGAAAAAACCCTTGACAAATCTGAAAATATGGATTATAATATTAAAGTCTGATAAGGGTGTATCAGATGAAAATAAAGTAGAGCTGTTCGTTCTCACCGTATCACAGGGGTGCATACGGTCAA
>JAILFE010000348.1 GCA_024697725.1 Oscillospiraceae bacterium | reverse complement strand
CACGCCGAAAATACGGGCAGCAGCGGCAACGCGCACGGAATGGTATATATCTCGGGGATAAACTATCTCTATGAATTTGACTTCGGCGATCTTTCCGGCTGGATGTACCGCGTGAACGGCACAGCCCCGTCGGTCGGCTGCGGTGAGTACCGCCTTTCCGACGGCGACTTCATCGAATGGCTGTATACCACCGATATCGGGAATGACCTTGATTAATATGAAAGGAGTACGGATTTGCGCAGCTTTGAAGACTACGACCCCATAACGGGAACGATCATAATACTGCTGTCGGCGGGCGTATCGATGTTCTGCACCGAGCCCGTGATACAGCTCCTGTCGCTCATCGGCGCAGTCTCGTACTTCTCCGCAAGGCGGAAAAAGACAGGCAGTATCAGGACGCATATAACATTCCTGATACTCTTTCTCATACTCTCCGCAGCAAATCCGCTCGTTTCGCATAACGGCGTGACCGTGCTGATGGTAGTAAACGACAATCCGATAACGCTCGAAGCGCTGCTGTACGGCATAAATTCATCGGTCATGATGATATCGGTGCTCTACTGGCTCAGATCTTTCTCGGATATCACCACGAGCGAAAAGCTGCTCTATATCACAGGAGCGTTTTCGCCGAAATTATCGCTGCTGATATCAATGTCGGTGCGCTTCGTGCCGATGTTCCGCCGCCAGGCGGAAAAGACTTCGGACGCACAGCGCACAATGGGGCTCTACCGCGACGAGAACGTGATAGACCGTTTTTTATGCACGATAAGGGTATTTTCGGCGGTCGTGACATGGGCGCTCGAAACGGGCATAATAACCGCAGAGAGCATGGATGCCCGCGGCTACGGCACAGGCAGACGCACCTGCTTTTCGGTATACCGTATGCGCGGACATGATATCATACTGCTTGCCGCGGGGATAATACTGTCATCTGTTTGTGTAACGGCATATGCAGCAGGAAAGCTCGGGATGAACTTCTACCCCTCACTCTCGCGCACAAGACCAGATATCCTCGGCACCGTCGGACTGATATGCTATGGTATACTCGTAATGCTGCCGTTCGCGGCTGAGATCGGAGCAAGACTGAAATGGAAATATTTGATGTCAGAGATCTGAATTTTCGCTATCCCGACGGGGATTTTGCGCTCAAAGATATCAGCTTCACTGTCGGACGCGGTGAATTTGTCGTACTCTACGGCGCATCGGGAAGCGGGAAATCGACGCTGTTACGGCTCTTGAAGCCCGAGATCACTCCGCAGGGAGAAAAAAGCGGCACTGTCCTCTATCTCGGAGAGGATATATCCTCTCTCGATACAAGGCGCAGCGCCGCAGGCATAGGGTATGTCACACAGGAGCCCGAACAGCAGATAGTCACCGACAAGGTGCGCCATGAGCTTGCCTTCGGGCTTGAAAACCTCGGATACCAGCGTGACTATATCGCCCGCCGCACTGCCGAGACTGCCGCAGCCTTCGGGCTGACTGCGATATACGACAGCGATACAGACATACTCTCGGGCGGTCAGAAGCAGCTTCTGAACCTTGCGGCAGCCGCTGTGATGTCACCGTCGGTAATAATACTCGACGAGCCGTCCGCACGGCTCGACCCGATAGCTGCCGAAAAGCTCGCAGATATGCTGCAGAAGCTCAATCGTGATTTCGGGATAACGATAATAACCGTCGAGCATTCTGCGGAATATGTCGTCCCGCTCTGCGACAGGCTGATCGTCATGGAAAAAGGGCGCATCACCGCAAACGATGACCCCCGCAGCGTGATATCGCAGATCGGAGAAAAAAACGGTCTTCTCTGCGGTATGCCTGCAGCTTCGCGCATATATTCGGCACTGCATACGAAGCTGAATAATAATATCGTCTGCCCGCTGACCGTGCGCGAAGGCAAAAATTTCATATGCGATAATTTCGGTAACAAGATATCCGCCGTATCCCGGGAGAATGCTATCCGTTCTGACACAACAGCTCTGCGTTTCAAAGAGGTATCATTCCGTTATACAAGAGACGGAAGGGATATACTCAACGGCGCAGATATGACGATATACAAAGGGGAGCTGTTCTGCATACTCGGCGGGAACGGCTCCGGCAAGACCACCGCGCTTTTCGCTGCGGCGGGACTTCTGAAGATATACGGCGGAAAAATAGAAGTATTCGGGAAAGATATCGGAAAATACCGCAACGGCGCACTTTATCACGAGCTTCTTGCAATGCTCCCGCAGGAGGTGCGGTGTGTATTTCTCAAAAGCAGTGTCGCACAGGAGCTTTCTGCGGTCGGTATAAGCGCGGATGAACTGCCGTTCGATATATCGCATCTGCTGGAACGACACCCCTACGACCTTTCGGGCGGTGAGGCGCAGCTTGTCGGTATTGCCAAGGCTCTTGCCGCAAAGCCGAAACTGCTGCTCCTCGATGAACCGACAAAGGGGCTCGATGCTTGGTCCAAGCGCATGATCGCAG
>JAILFE010000100.1 GCA_024697725.1 Oscillospiraceae bacterium | reverse complement strand
GAGAGAATGGGACGCATACTCCAGATGCACTCCAACCACAGAAAGGATATCGAGACTGTATATGCAGGAGATATCGCTGCCTGCGTCGGCGTGAAGAACACGACAACAGGTGATACTCTCTGCGATCCCAAGGCTCCCGTTATCCTTGAATCAATGGTATTCCCCGAGCCTGTTATCCAGCTCGCTATCGAGCCCAAGACAAAGGCCGGTCAGGAAAAGATGGGTATCGCTCTTGCGAAGCTCGCAGAAGAGGATCCCACATTCAAGACCTGGACAGACGAGGAAACAGGTCAGACTATCATCGCCGGAATGGGCGAGCTCCATCTTGATATCATCGTGGACAGAATGCTCCGCGAATTCAAGGTCGAGGCTAATATCGGCGCACCTCAGGTAGCATATAAGGAAACTATCAAGCAGCACGCCGATGTTGATTATAAGTACAAGAGACAGACAGGCGGCTCCGGTCAGTACGGTCACGTTAAGATCAAGGTAGATCCCAACGAGTCCGGTAAGGGCTACGAGTTCGTAAACGCTGTTGTCGGCGGTGCGATCCCCAAGGAATTCATCCCGTCTGTAGACAAGGGTATCCAGGGCGCTATGAAGGCAGGTATCCTCGCGGGCTATCAGGTAGTCGATGTCAAGGTAACACTTTACGACGGCTCCTATCACGAGGTCGACTCCTCCGAAATGGCATTCTCGATCGCCGGTTCTATGGCGTTCAAGGAAGCTATGAGGAAGGCTGATCCCTGCATCCTCGAGCCTATCATGAAGGTATCCGTTACAGTACCCGATGATTATACCGGTACCGTTATCGGTGACCTCAGCTCCCGCCGCGGACAGATACAGGGTCAGGAATCCAGACCCGGTGCAACTCAGGTCGATGCTCTCGTTCCTCTGTCTGAGATGTTCGGCTATTCCAACGACCTCCGTTCCAATACACAGGGACGCGGTCAGTACACGATGGAGCCTCACAGCTACATCGAGGTTCCCAAGAATATCGCCGAGAAGATCATGTCCTCAAGGGCAAAGAACAACGGCTGATATCATCAGAAGCAAAATTAATTTTCAAAAACTATTGCTTTTTTTACCGTTATCTGTTAAAATATAGATACGGATATCGATTCTTACAATCATAAAGGAGGAATTTCCAATGGCAAAGGCACATTTTGAACGTACCAAGCCCCATGTCAACATCGGTACGATCGGACACGTTGACCACGGCAAGACAACTCTTACAGCAGCTATCACAAAGTATCTTTCACTCAAGGGTCAGGCTCAGTTCGAGGATTATGCGAACATCGATAAGGCTCCCGAGGAGAGAGAAAGAGGTATCACGATCAATACAGCACACGTTGAGTATGAGACAGACAAGCGTCACTATGCTCACGTTGACTGTCCGGGTCACGCCGATTATGTAAAGAACATGATCACAGGCGCCGCTCAGATGGATGGTGCGATCCTCGTTGTTGCTGCAACAGACGGTCCTATGGCTCAGACCAAGGAGCACCTTCTTCTCGCTCGTCAGGTTGGCGTTCCCTCGATCGTTGTATTCATGAACAAGACCGACCAGGTTGAGGACGAAGAGCTTATCGAACTCGTTGAGATGGATATCCGCGAGACACTTGACAAGTATGAGTTCCCCGGCGATGATACTCCTATCATCAAGGGCTCCGCTTTCAAGGCTCTCGATTCCGCTTCCAAGGATCCCGAGGCTCCCGAGTATGCTTGCATCAAGGAGCTCATGGATGCTGTTGACGAATTCATTCCTACACCCGACCGTAAGGCTGACCAGCCGTTCCTTATGCCTGTCGAGGACGTATTCACGATCACAGGCCGTGGTACAGTTGCTACAGGTAGAGTTGAGAGAGGCCAGCTCAAGGTCAATGATACAGTTGAGATCATTGGTCTTACCGAGGAAAGAAAGAACACAGTCGTTACAGGTATCGAAATGTTCAGAAAGATCCTCGACTACGCTGAAGCGGGCGATAACATCGGTGCTCTTCTCCGTGGTATCCAGAGAACAGAGATCGAAAGAGGTCAGGTTCTCTGCAAGCCCGGTACTATCCACCCCCACACTAAGTTCAGTGGTCAGGTTTACGTACTGAAGAAGGAAGAGGGCGGCCGTCATACACCGTTCTTCAACAACTACAGACCTCAGTTCTATTTCAGAACAACTGACGTTACAGGCGTTATCACACTTCCTGCTGACAAGGAAATGTGCATGCCCGGCGATAACGTAGCTATGGACGTTGAGCTCATCACTCCTATCGCTATCGAGGAAGGTCTCCGTTTCGCTATCCGCGAGGGCGGCCGTACAGTTGGTTCCGGCGTTGTTACAAAGGTAAACAGCTGATAAATGTTATATCGATCCCCGTGCTTATATCACATAGGCACGGGGATTTTTCACTTCATACTGTATACTGTGCAGCGGTATGAGCCTTGCAGAGTGATGTAAGGGAACAATATGTAGTGCGTGCTCAATAACCGCCCTACGGGCGGTTATTGGCAGAAGCGGCTGCTGCAAATCAAAGATTTGCAGCGCACTACCTGATTAATGTCTGCTTATTGCTGACCTACGGTCAGCAATAGTGCAAGAGTTTTGGGCTTATCAGCTCAAAAATCTTGCACTCAAAAAGCCGAAAAGCACTCCGAAGTTGCACTATTACGTACTTTTCGGCTTTTTGAGCAGGCATTATGTAAACTTTCAAAAATATTTTTCCGAAAGGCTTGCAATTTGTTATCAAATCAGTTACAATATTATTGTATGCTTACAGCGATCTGTCTTGAGATCGGGACAAAATCCCGGTCACAAAACCCATAGATACGGGATTTTGTGAATTATCAGTCGCTATAGACCGTGGATACTGTTTTCTTTCGGTCGACCGGTCAGAATTACGTGAAGGAAGGGATAATATGTCAAAAAAGGTTGCAGTCATCATGGGAAGCGACAGCGATCTCCCTGTTGTGAAGAAAGCGATAGCCGAGCTGAAGGCTTACGGCGTTGAATATGAATGCCATGTCATGTCGGCGCACCGCACACCTGCTCTTGCTGCCGGGTTCGCGGACAAGGCAAAGGCGAACGGCTTCGGAGTTATCATATGCGCTGCGGGAATGGCGGCTCATCTGGCGGGAGTCATTGCCGGACATACCACTCTGCCTGTTATCGGTATCCCGTGCAGCGGGGCTAAGCTCGACGGGCTCGATGCTCTTCTGGCAACAGTCATGATGCCCGGAGGGATACCTGTTGCTACTGTCGCTATCGACGGCGCAAAGAATGCGGCTGTGCTCGCTGTGCAGATACTTGCACTTTCCGACGATACGCTTGCCGCGAAGCTCGAAAAGGCAAAGCAGGATATGATCGACGGAGTTACCGCAAAGGACAGAGCACTTCAGAAGCAGCTCGAGGAGCTGTGATATGGGGAGATATGATACCGTTCTCTTCGATCTTGACGGCACGCTCACCGATTCGGCGCCGGGTATACTCAACTGTGTGAGATATGCGCTCGACAGGATGGGTCTTCCCGAGCCGGAAAATATGCTCAGATTCGTGGGACCTCCGCTAATCGTGAGTTTCGGTGAGTTCTGCGGTCTTGACAGTGCGAGAGCTGCCGAGGCAGTGGGATATTACCGCGAGAGATACCGCGATATCGGGATCTTTGAGAACAAGCCGTATGACGGGGTCTTCCCGATGCTCGATTCATTGAAGGCGGCGGGCATCAGACTGGCAGTCGCCACTGGCAAGCCGGAAGCGTTTTCTCTGAGGATACTGGAAAAGTTCGGGCTTATGGGATATTTTGAATTCCTCGGCGGAGATGATTTTGAAGGCTCGCGCAAGGAAAAGCACACGGTCATAGAGTATGTTCTTTCCGCTCTCGGCGATCCCGACAGAGAAGGCGTGCTCATGGTCGGAGACAGGATGCATGACGTCATCGGGGCGCATGAATCGGGGATAAAATGCCTCGGGGCGCTCTGGGGCTACGGCGGGAGCGCGGAGCTCGAAAAGTACGGCGCCGATCTT
>JAILFE010000314.1 GCA_024697725.1 Oscillospiraceae bacterium | reverse complement strand
GCCCATTGACAGACCGCACAAAGCATAAAGCTCGCCATTATGATTTTTGATCAGATATTCTTTTAGCTGCTCTGCTTCCTTCTCTACCGAAATAAAACGGCTGGGCTTATCCTCGGTATGGGCATCAAGTTCGGGAACGATTACAAAGTAGTCTTTCGACAGAACAGACACTGCATCTTCCCATATCTGCCACGGATTAAGCATTCCGTGAATAAGCATAACAGCTTTATTTTCGTTGTTTCCAAATGTATGAACTATCATGATTTTCACTCCTATATCTGCATAAAGTCCGGCTTCGGCTCAGGATAGTCTATCGCTTTCTCCATAACCATATTCGTCAGAGCCTTCTTCGCTATCCTGCCCGGATCACCGTCAGGGCACACCCACTCACGCAAGCTGTCTTTGCCGAGGATAAGCGGCATTCGGTCATGGATAGTGCTTACAGGTTCGACAGATTCTCTTGTTATGACTGCAAACATCGGTATCCAGACACCTCTATGCTTCTCAAAGCGGTACAGTCCTGCAAGGTATGTGATCTCAGCCCCTTCCGGCTGTATCGCATACTTTTCTTTCTTGATGTTCCGCTGTTCGTTTGCATTATGATAGCCGACCTCAGAGGACGGTATGCCCCATTCATAGTACCATGATGCCGGGATCACACATCTCCTCTTGAACCATGAGTCTTTCCATACGGGTTTCTGGTCTGCTGTTTCGATACGGCAGTTGATAAGCGGTTTTGATGATTGTTCGACCGTAAAGCCCCATATCATCGGGAATACAGCCATATTGCCTTGCTTATTTGGAGCGAACACCGCTGCCATATCAGTGGGACGGATATTGCCCGACATTTCAGCCGAACGTGACATAGTGTTCCTGATCGTATCCGCAAGCGGTAACTGCTGTGCCTTTGTGATGATCGGTGACAGCACAGACTTTTCAGCATAGAACCAAGTACACATGGTGTTCACCCCCTTGCTTATTTATAAAACGTCACAGTATTCTCTTTCCGCCAAAAGCATGAATAGTTCTTGTTCCTTTCGTTACTCGTCCATGATGAGGTGTTCCTTTTGGTATCAATAATTCATCTCCGGAATGAAGAATATGCTCCTCGTTATTGAAGATTTCGATGTATTCGCCTGAAACGCAGAATACATACTCGTCAAATTCATGAATATTCTCTTTAGAATCTCTATCAGCATAATATGTCCAGCAGCAGATTTGGCTGCCATCTTTACCTTCATAGTAATATCCGTCAATATCTGGTGTATTCTGTTGGTTGCTATCAATATGATTCATCTTGTTTTTCATAAATTCGGGAAAGTCTTTCATAGTATTCAATCTCCATTCTTCTATATAATATCAATCTGTACACACCTGGCACCCATGAATACTGATATAGGCATCGTGTATCTTACATTTCGGGAAACCACATCTGATAGGATCGTTCTCGTCGGCTTCGGATAACCATTCGGTCAGCGATTCTTCGATAATGTCCTCAGCACTCATACGCTGTATCAGCTTTTGGAACGTATCAAGGTACTCCGCCACAAATTCTTCATTCGGTTCATAGCCGAGTGTTTCCCAACCGAGCTTCTGTCTTGCACCTTCGATCACTCTAAGCATAAAGGCTTTATCCTCATCGAAACTGTCCTTATCCCATGGCATATCGACTATATCAAAACCGACAGTACCGATTCCGCAAACATTCTGATTCTTTTCAGCGAGAAACACCATAAAGCGTTTCTGGCTATCTGTTTCGGCAATCCTGCCACCACTGAGACACAGTACATTGATAAACATGGAAGTACCGCCGTTTGACATATTCAGATCATCTTTCAGATCGTCCTTATCTGATTTGTAGTTAAAGCATATCATATTTGACAATGTTAACGCCTCTTTTTTATAAATCTGTTGTTGTTATTTCAGAACGTAAGAGCTGAATCGCTTGTTCAACAGTAATTATCTTTGCGTAACGAGTTCCCCACATAAATTCATTGTAATACTTGTATGCAGTTTCCTTATCAAAATATGGATTATCATAGGTTGAATTAGTGTATGAAGGGACGAATATATTGAACCCTTTTTCAAATCCGCTTTTAATTGTTGCATCCATACAATAGTCTGTTGATACACCAATCGCTATAATATTTTTTTCACCTTTAGAGTATAGGTACTCTGTCAATCCTGTCATTGGATGAAAAGCACTGTTTACATTCTTTTCAAAACGTCTTTCACCGCATCTCGGTGCAAATTCCTCATATATTTCATAGTTGTCAGCAGACTTGTCAAGATCAGTACCTGGACCATCATCGTGCTGGACATATACAACCTCAATATTATTCTCTCTTGCTACTGTAATTAACTGCTTTATGTTTTTTCTTACCATTTCAAACGAATATAGCCGTTCATCAAAACACCCTTTTTGAGTATCTACAACCAATAGTATCATTTATTTCTCCTTAATCTCCTCGTTTGAGGGATACTGTAATTATCTAAACATTGAAATGCGAATGCGATTTGGAAAGGTATGAAACGCTACGTTAATTCCAATTATACCA
>JAILFE010000267.1 GCA_024697725.1 Oscillospiraceae bacterium | reverse complement strand
GCCTTGTTTTCCTTGCTTGCGACTACAGTATAGGGGATATCGTCAAATTCGGTCTTCTTGTCGAACATACCGAGACGGATGCGCGTGCGCATGAGGTGTACGCAGGCATTGCGGATATCATCCTTTGTCACGAGCCCCTGTTCGAGAGCCTGAAGGACATTAACATATGTGCATCCGCAGTTCACGTCGCAGCCGGTCGTAAGTGCGAGAGCCGCCGATTCAACGGGGCTGTTCGTAAGACCGTGATGCTCGTGGAAATCTCTGATAGCCCAGCAGTCTGAAACGAAATAGCCGTCAAAGCCCCATTCCTTCAGCTTGTTCATCAGGAATCTGCTTGCGCAGGCTGCCTCGCCGTTTACTCTGTTGTAAGCTCCCATAACGCCTTCTGCCTTGGCATCCTTTATAAGAGCCTCAAATGCGGGGAGATATGTCTCCTCCATATCCTTCGGTGTCGCCTCGGCGTTGAATTCGTGGCGTATGGATTCGGGTCCGCTGTGAACGGCGAAATGTTTTGCACACGCCGCTGTGCGGAGTCTCTTCCCGTCGCCCTGAAGACCGTGCACATAGGCTTTTCCGAGCTCGGAGGTGAGGAACGGATCCTCGCCGTAGGTCTCATGGCCTCTGCCCCATCTCGGGTCGCGGAAGATATTGATATTGGGAGCCCAGAGCGTCAGACCCTTGTATATGTCGTGATCGCCCTCGGTCTGGTATGCGTTGTATTTTGCTCTTGCTTCTGTCGATGTGACCTCGGCTGCCTTTTCGGTGGTCTCCCTGTCGAAGGAAGCGGCAAGACCGATAGCCTGCGGGAACATAGTCGCCACGCCGGAACGTGCAAGACCGTGGATGCCTTCGTTCCACCAGTTGTATGAGGGGATACCGAGACGCTCCACAGCGGGTGCGTCATATCTGAGCTGGCTCGCCTGCTCCTCGACAGTCATGGCATCGGTGAGTGCCTCGGCTCTTTCCTGGACGGAAAGGCTCTCGTCAAGATATTTTTCCATATCTGAGAAATCTCCTTAATAAATTATTCGGGGAAAGTTACTGTATCGAATTGATCTTGGATATGATATTCTTGCCTATTGTATCGGGGTCGCTGTCGGGCTTGGAATTTGTCTTGAATATGCGCCATTCCTCGGAGATCTCGGCTGTTTCGCCGGGAGCGAATTCCCTGATCTCGCCGAGCGTTTCGCATTCAAGGAAAAGACTGTTGGTATATACCTCGGCATTGCATCCGAAATCGGGATAGGTGAGATCCTTGTATTTGTCGAAGGATTTCACGAAGGTCTGGTCATGGACGGTGTATGCAACATATCCGTCGGTGGAATTTATGCCGATCTTAAATGCCTTCTTTGCGTTGGTGTCCTGCTTCAGGAAAGCGGCGTTATTCTTCAGCTCAAAGCGGGGATCGTATACATCGGTGTAGTCCCACATAACGAGCGTCCTGTTGGGAAGATAGCCTGTCTTTTCGGTATTGAAGGGGATGAACGCGGTGCCGCCGTCGGTCATGGAGGTTATCGACCATGCCGCAAAGGTGGAGGGCTTGTCCGATATGTTCTTTATCTTATGTACGAGCTTTACCAGAGGAGCATCCGGGCTCATAGTTACGGACATGGTAAAACGCTTGCCGAACGGTGTGTCGGGAGGAGTGAGCGTGAGTGTGCCGTCCTCGAATGTATATTCTACCTTGTCATTGTCGGGATAATATGTCTCGGGATTTATCTCGGGGGAGCACCACAGTCTGTGTCCGCCGTATGCATACCATGTCCCGTAGTCGCCCGCCTTTTCGGAGAAACGCTTGATATCGTCCTTAAACATGATATTTTCCATTCCCGATACCGAGAAATACACGATCCTCGGACCCAAGTTAACTGTAACACCAAGTCTTATGCTGCCGTTGTCAAGAAATACGCATTTGCCGTACTGCCCGAACTGTTCTTCTGTCATTTTAACGCTCATTGCCCGAACCGCCTTTCCGTACTAATACTGATCCGTGGATCTGCCGCAAAACGTGACAAACCACATTATTTTACTATGCTGAAATAATTATAACCGAAATGAAACCGTTTGGCTACTCATTAATTGCGCTTGTAACGTCACAAATTGCTTGCTTTTTCATGTTTACCGCTCTGCGGCATGAAAAAAGCATCAAAAGGGTATTGTGTTTTTATGCAGATTGTGGTATAATACCTGATAAAGCAGAGACTGCGGCTTTTTTTGAAAGCAATTATTGTTCGATGGCGTTTGTTTTATGCGAAAACTACTCTTTCTGAGCAGCAAACAATCAATACGGAGAATCTGCGGTTTTGTACAAAAAATCAGGTCTGAACGGAGGAAATGCTATGAAAAAATTATCCATGCTCATCAACGCAAGGGACATCATCTCGCACATATCTCCCGAGATATACGGCCATTTCTCGGAGCATCTCGGCAGATGCATATATAACGGGATATATGTCGGCGAGGATTCGGCGATACCCAATACCGACGGCATCAGGAACGATATAATCGAGGCTTTCAGGGAGATAAAGGTCCCCGTGCTCCGCTGGCCGGGCGGATGCTTTGCCGATGAATACCACTGGAAGGACGGCATCGGAAAGAAATCCGAGCGCAAGAAGATGATAAACACCAACTGGGGCGGTGTGACAGAGGATAATTCCTTCGGTACGCATGAATTCTTCAGGCTCTGTGAGCTCGTGGGCTGCGAGCCGTATCTTTCCGGCAATGTCGGCAGCGGCACTGTCAGGGAGCTTTCCGAATGGATAGAGTATATCACCTCAGACAACGTTTCTCCCATGACCGAGCTCAGAAAGCAGAACGGCAGAGAAAAGCCGTGGAAGCTCAAATATCTCGGCATCGGCAACGAGAACTGGGGCTGCGGCGGAAATATGCGCCCCGAATTCTATGCCGATGTGTACCGCCGTTTCCAGAGCTTCTGCAAGAACTACGGCGATAACAAGCTTTTCAGGATAGCCTGCGGCCCCGGAGAGGGTGATATCGGCTGGACAGAAGGACTTATGAAGAATATCACACACGCTCATGCCGATGCGATATCGCTCCACCACTATACTCTCCCGACAAAGAACTGGACAAAGAAGGGCGATGCAGTAAAATTCGGCAACGAGGAATACTACAGCACAATCGCGGGTGCGGTGCATACCGATGATCTTATCGCCCGCAATATAGATATCATGAACAGATACGACCCCAAAAACGAGATAAAGCTCACCGTTGATGAATGGGGCTGCTGGTACGATGTCATGGAGGGGACGAACCCCGGCTTCCTCTATCAGCAGAACACCATGCGCGATGCTGTTGTCGCTGCATACAGCCTGAATATCTTCAACAGAAGGAGCGACAGGGTCGTTATGGCGAATATCGCTCAGGTCGTTAATGTGCTTCAGGCGATAATCCTCACCGAGGGCGAGGCTATGATAAAGACGCCGACCTATCATGTATTCGATCTCTTCAAGGAGCATCAGGGCGGCGAGAATGTATACTGCTGGTGCGACAACGAGAAGATAGGCAACGAAAACGAAAAGGTCCCGATGATATCTTCCTCCGCTTCGGTAAAGGACGGCGTTATGACGATAACCCTCGCAAATGCGTCGCTTGATGAGGACGCCGAGATAAGCTGTGATATATGCGGCTTCAATGCATCCTCCGCACAGGCAAAGATACTTACCGGAGAAGTTCATGCGCTCAATGATATCGACAACGGCGACCGCGTAAAGCCTGCGGAATACAGTGCTTCTGTCAGCGGCGGTAATCTTTCCGTTGTGCTTCCCGCCTGCTCGGTAGTCACAGTGACAGTTAAATGAGCATACCATTCTGCAAAAAATGTCTTCTGGCGGAGATAGACCCCGAGGGGGTATACCGCAGCGTTATTGAGCTGGTCGATGCTATGCCGGAGGATAAGCGCTGCTGCAGCGAAGAATACGGGCGAAGGCTCGGGATATGCCGCGTATGCGACCAGCTTTCGGGCGGAGTATGTATGCAGTGCGGGTGCTATGTGGAACTGCGTGCCGCGAAGAAAAGCTCAGTATGCCCGCATCCGGAGCATTACTGGGGATAAAATAACGCCGCTGTTTTTTCTGTAATTGTAGCTTTTATCCCATGATAAGGTTTTCGCTCAAGCCTTTTTTCCGAAAAGGCTTGCGGGGTCAAGTGGCAGAGCCCTTGTCGCGCCCCGCAGGGCGCGAAACTCCCCTTATACGAAGGAGCTCCGCAAGGGGTGAATTGAAAAACAGTCCAGTGGACTGTTTTTCAAGAGGGGAAGCCCTGCGATAGAGGGCTTCCCCTGAGATGCCTATCTTGTTATTAAAAAGGTATTTATCAGTCATATAAAACTAAAATATATAACAAAATCAGCCTGTGCAGTATTGCGCGGGCTGATTTGCTGTATACAGAAAAAACCGCAGCATCTCCGACATCATATCGGAAATGCTGCGGCAAAAATTTCTGTATTTTTGCTTATTCCTTTACGCCGCCGATCGTAAGACCTGCAACGAAGTATCTCTGCAGGAACGGATAGAGGCAGAGGATAGGAAGGGATGTAACGACCGTAGCTGCCGCTCTTATGGAGGCGGGAGTTACCTGGCCGGTAGAATTCTTCATCGTTTCTGCCGTGGCGTTGTTGTTCGTAACGGAATTGAGCAGCTTCATCAGCTCGTACTGGAGAGTGGTCAGGTTGTCGCTCATTCTGTTGTAGAGCATGGCGTCGAACCATGAGTTCCACTGATATACGGCTGTGAAAAGCGAGATAGTTGCGATAACTGGCATACAGAGCGGAAGGATTATCTTGAAGAAGATCGTCATATGGCCTGCTCCGTCGATCTCTGCGGATTCCGAAAGGCTCGCGGGGATGCCGTTGATGTAGGTGCGCATAACGAGCATATTGAATGCGCTCACCATGCCGGGGATGATATATACCCAGAAGCTGTTCGTAAGTCCGAGGTTCTTATATAAGAGGAGTATGGGTACAAGACCGCCGTTTACGTACATCGTTATGACATAAAGGAGCGAGAGCTGTCTTCTGAATAAGAATTCTCTTCTGCTGAGAACATATGCCAGAAGGGATGTCACAAGAGTGGAAGATAACGTTCCGATAACTGTTCTTGCGACTGTGACCTTTGCTGCGGTGATCATAGTGCTCTTCTGGAGAACTGTGATGTAGTTCTTCCATGTGAACATACGGGGCCAGAGATAGATACCGCCTCTTAATGCGTCCGTACCGTCATTGAATGAGATCGCAACGGTATTGAGGAGCGGATAAAGAAGAACAATCATGTATAACGTCAGGATGATGCCGTTGATGACATCGAATGCAATATCTCCCGGCGTTTTGCGGTTCATTTTGATTTTCAATTCAAACTCTCCCTTCCCGCGATCAGAACAGGTGCTCTTCGCCGAGACGCTTGGCGACCTGATTGGATACGACGATCAGTATGATGCTGACTGCACTCTTGAAGATACCCGCTGCAGTACCGAGGGAGAAATTGTTCTGACCGATACCGTATTTCAGCACATAGATATCAATGGTCTGCGATACGCTCTGTACAAGACCGTTGCCGAGGATGTACTGCAATTCAAATCCGACATTGAGTACATTTCCGACATTCATTATGAGGAGTATGAGTATCGTGGGCTTGAGGCCGGGAAGTGTAACGTGCCAGATCTTGCTCAGACGGCCTGCGCCGTCGATAGATGCCGCTTCATAAAGATCCGGGTTTATGGAGGTGATGGCTGCGAGATAGATGATACTGTTCCAGCCTGTCTCCTTCCATGCATTGGTAAGACCTACTATCCACCAGAAGTATTTTGGTTCTGCGAGGAAGTTCACAGCCTTGGGAATGATATGGAGCGCTATGAGGACCTGATTGATTATGCCGTGTTCCATAGAGAGAACATCGAAAACGATACCCGTTACGATGATCGGTGAAAGGAAGTGCGGCAGATAGGATACTGTCTGTACGAATTTCTTTGCGAGGATAAGACGCACCTCATTGAGGAGCACCGCAAAAAGAATTGCAAGGACTGTGCCGAGCACAAGATTGATGATACCCATCGCAAGGGTGTTTCTTATGACCTTGAGGAAGATATCATCGGAGAAAAGCTTTGTGAAGTTCTGCAATCCGACCCACTTTGAATGGAAAATGCCGTCCTTGGCCTTGTATTTCTCGAACGCCATGAGCCAGCCGCCGAGAGGAATATAGCAGAATATGATAGCGTAGATAACAAACGGGATGCTGAGCAGTATGAGCGTTCTCTGGTTCTTCAACTGTTTTTTCAGTGATGATCTATGTTTATCTTTAGAGAGACGCACGACTGCTGCTGACTGCTGCTCTTTCATTATATCACCCATTAATAATAAATAAATCTCAAATTATCGGATGACGGACAAACCGTATGTTACGGTAAGTCCGTCATTCCGTGCTTTATTTGGTTTTAAGCGTCAGCCGGATCAGCCGCCGTTTGCTACATCGATCCTTCTCTGGATCTCTGCGTTGATGCCGTCGAGGAATGCGTTGATATCGCAACGGCTGTTGTATACATCGAGATACTCAGTCCACTGGGATTCAAAGTCCTCAGCCATTACGACCTTGGGGAGATATTCGTGCTTAACTTCGCCCATGTTCATCCAAGCCTCGCCATCGGGTGTATCAGCTGTGAGAGCGTTGGAATAAGACCACATAGGATACCAGGGAGTATTTTCCTCAGAGGGCTGGAGGAGCTGAACGTATGTCTGTACGCCGTAAGCCTCGAAGCACTCCTTGACCTCGTCTGTGAGGGACTCATAGAATTCGGAAGGCTGATAATTGGGTGAATATGCGTTCTTGCCGTCAAAGCTCATGCCGCCGTAGAACGGGAAGTAGGAATACGGGCAGAGGTTTGCGTTTGTATAGGACTTATCAACGGCATTGTCGCGCATTTCCTGTGTTCTGTAGAACATACCGTCGTCGTCTACGAGATAGTCTGTGCCCTCTTCACCCCAGAAACGGAGCTTGAGAACTTCGGGATCGAGCAGATCATTGAGGAACTTCATAGCGCCCTCGGGATCCTGGCAGCTTACTGTTATGCCGACACCGTTGGAGGTATCAAGTGCGGGAGCAGAGTGATAGTGCTCTCTTATGCCCTCGTCGATAACGATTCCGAGAGGTACGTATGTGCAGTCGTTGAGACCCTGCTGCTTGATGGAGTTTTCAGCAGTCTGGAAATCCCAGTACTGGTCGACCATACCGAGTACACGGCCGGAAGATACCTTTGAGATGTACTGGTCATAGTTCAGTGTTGCGAATTCCTGGTCTACAGTACCCTTGGCATATTCTTCATTGAGCTTCTGGAAATATCTCTTTGCAGTATCGGTCGTGTTATAGTCAACAGCCTTCTGGGTATCTCTCGGGATGATAACGCATCCGTCGTTCGGATAACCGTCAAGGAAGAAGGGAGCGTTCTCGAGGCAGAAATATCTCCAGTCATCGGTGAGTATCTCATAGCCGATATTCTGTGTGCCGTCTTCCATTGTCGGGTTTGCTTCGAGATAGCTGTCGATAAGATCGAAATACTGATCGAGAGTTGTGATCTTGGGATAGTTTGCCCACTTGAGGACTCTTGTCTGGATCCAGAATGCCTCATCGTTATGTACTGTGGATGTATCGTACTGATTTACCTTGCCGAACTGGGGAATGATGTAAACGTGGCCGTCTTCATTCCTGATCTTGTTCCAGTCAGCTTCGCTGTAGAAATTCTTTACGTTGGGATAATTGTCCCAGTATTCATCTATTGCGATGAAAGCGCCTGCTTCAACGAGAGTAGACATACCTGTCGAACCGTCCATGAAGTCGGGATATTCGCCGAGTGCAACGAATCCGCCGACTGCTTCTTCTGCAGACTGACCTGTGAGCCATGTCATCTTGCACTTTGCGCCGATCTTCTTGGCGATCGCTTCCTGAACTCTGTTGCCTGCGTTGAGCTCATCGCCGGGAACAGCAAAGAATGCTGTAAATTCCTTGATCTCATCATCGGAATACTCCTTGTTTTCGCCGTTGTCTGCAGCAACAGGAGCTGTTGTTTCCTCTGCAGCGGGTGCTGCTGTTGTAGCGTCACCGCCGTTGTCTGCTGCAGCGGCTGTTGTTGTTTCAGCGGCCTTCGCTGTTGTCTCGGCAGGAGCAGCTGTTGTGGTGGCGGGAGCTCCGCTGTCACCGCAGCCTGCGAGGCTGGCTGTCATAGCGAGCGCAACGAGCATTACGACCGCTGACTTTGATTTTTTCATAGAAAAACCTCCCCAGTAAAATTATGGACTTTTCTGTTTTATAAAATGGTATTGCTTCTGCAATACATTTTACGAAGATAGTAGATATCCGACCGCCAGAGCATCAATAATCGGATGTTCAAATATTGTTGTCTGACTGTCGGAAAAATTGCCGGCAATGTCAATAAGCAAGAAGTTTTTGTGTATTGACATTGATAACCTCGTCAATTTTCTAAACTGATTATAACACCCTTATATTTATTTTGTCAATACCAAACAAAGAATTGAGCAAAAAACGGTGAATATTTTTTATGGAAAGCAAATTTTGATTAAAATCAAACCATGTTGTTGCTAAGATTTAACAATTTTCCCGAAATCAGAAAAAATAAACGCAATTTTTGGCAAGAACATATATAACAATATATCCGAATAATTGTCACAGCAAAAAACGGGAATAAAAAGGGACCGGACAGCTGCATTAGCAGTGATCCGGTCTGGTGATCTTTATCTTACAGCAGGAATTTCAGCTTTCCCGCCGTTTTGTCCTTCCATTCCTGTGACATCCCCCGCAGATATTCTACGGATCTTGTCACGTTATCTATTATGTATGATACATCTTCTTCGGATGCGTCATCTCCGAGAGATATCCTCAGCGAGCTGCCTGCGAGCCTGTCGTCCCTGCCGATCGCACGGAGCACATGGCTCGGTTCGTCGGACATCGATGTGCAGGCGGAGCCCGATGATGCGTATATCCCTTTTGAATCGAGCAGCAGCAGGAGGCTTTCGCCCTCGATACCTTCAAAGCAGAAATTGACGTTTCCCGCGACCCGTTCGGTGCTGCCGTTCAGAGCGCTGTGCGGGACAGCCTTCAGTCCGTTTATCAGCATTTCGCCGAGACGAGCGAGCCTTGCGCTGTTTTTATCGATATTCCGGTACACTTCCTTCAGCGCACACGCCATACCCACAACAGCGGGGACGTTTTCCGTGCCTGCGCGTCTGCCGCGCTCCTGTCCGCCGCCCCGAATCAGCGGTGTTACGGGGAGTCCCTTCCTGACATAAAGCACGCCCGTTCCCTTGGGACCGTGGAATTTATGCGCCGATAGCGAAAGCATATCTATATCCTGTGCCTTCACGTCTATCTTTATATGAGCCGCTGCGGCGACTGCGTCGGTGTGGAACGGTATCTTTTTTTCGCGGCATAGCCTTCCGATCTCTGATACCGGCTGTATCGTGCCTATCTCATTATTGACGTACATCACGCTGACGAGGCAGGTGTCCGTCCGGACGGCACGCATCACATCCTGCACGGAAACTATGCCATCGCTCCCGACCGGGAGGAGCGTTACCGAAAATCCCTGTTTTCTGAGATGTTCAAGAGTATTCAGCACCGCATGATGTTCTATCGCGGTAGATACTATATGTGTTTTGCCGTTTCTTTTCCCTTCCTCCGCTGCGGAGATGAGAGCCTGTTCGTCCGATTCGGTGCCGCCGGAGGTGAATATTATCTCTTCGGGAAGACAGCCGAGGCATCCTGCGATATCGGCTCTTGCATCCTTTACGGCGCGGGCGGCTTTTCTGCCTGCGGTGTGGGAGCTGGAGGGATTTCCGTAAATACTTTCATAATACGGGAGCATTTCTTTGAGCGCAGAACTGCTCAGTTTTGTGGTCGCGGCGTTGTCGGCATATATCTCCACGGCGCTTACCCCAGGACCTCGGTGAGAGTTGCTCTGACAGCGCCCTTTCCTGCGGAGAGCTTTTCAAAATAAGCGAGCACCTTTTCCGCGAGCGGGGTCTTGCTTATGTCCGAACCGAATATTCCGCTGTCCGAGAGTATACTATTTATAATGTCATCGGGACGGGTGCATCCGGGCTCCAGGGCATGGAGCGCTTCGGCGCGGCTGTCGGCAAGGAACGGGTCGGGGCTCCTCTCGAAGGAATTGCCCTCGTCATCGACCGCCATGAGATATCTCAGCCAGCCGGCTATCACGAGAGGTATGATCTCGAGCTTGTCGAGCTCATTGCGGGCGGCGTAGAATTTTATCGTCTCGCCGAAGCGGACGGATATCTTCATAGATGTATCGCTGGCTATCCTCTGCGGCATATCGGGGATATGCGGGTTCGGGAGCCTTACGTTTATGACTTCATCGAGGAAGCTGCGCGGGTCTATCACGCTTCCTCCCGGAGCGGAGGGAAGTCCCTCGTCATATCCGAGCTTTCTTATCAGCTTTGCTATCTGCGCATCGTGTGTTTCTTCGCATATTCGCTTATAGCCGAGCATACAGCCGTATACTGCCATAGCGGTATGCAGCGGATTTAGGCACGAGCTTACCTTCATCTTCTCGGTGAGCTTGACCGTATCCCTGTCGGTCATAAGGAAACCGCATTTTTCAAACGGCGGTCTGCCGTTGGGGAATACATCTTCGATAACGAGATATCCGGTCTCCTCGGCGTTCACAAAGCCTGCCGCACAGGAATGCATCGCCGTGATTATGCGGCTGATGTCCTCAACGCCGTCCTTGTTGAGCATTTCCTCGACAGTCGGGTCGGGACCCGGAGTTATCTTGTCTATCATTGTGACGGGGAAGCTCACTCTGCCATCGCGGATATAGCTGTCGAAACCTTCCTTTACAAGACCCCTTTGAGTCCATGCGTCAACGAATGCGGATACCGAATTGAAGAGCACCGTTCCGTTGTCGGAGCAGTTGTCCATGCTGACCATAGCAACAGGATATGCGCCGCTTATGTATCTCGCATAGAGCATCGAGGCGACGAGCCCGATGAAATTCTTCGGGGAATCCGGACCGTTCTTCATGTCCTCCTCGACCTCGGGGAGCAGTTTTCCCGTGCTGTCGGTGAGTTTGTAGCCCTTTTCGGTGATAGTGAATCCCGCGAGCTGGAGCGAAGGGGCGGACATTATCTCCTTCATGCGGTCAGATCCGCCGTCTTCGGCGTTGGGGGAGCATATCTCCGCGATACTGCCGAGCACCGATTTCTTGAGCTCGCCGTCTGCACCGAATTCTGCAAGTATCGTGAGATTGTCATAGCCGTGGTATATTTTATGCGCAAGTTCGCAGTCGCGGCTCTCTGCGGCAATGATGCCGCGGTCGGTATCTCCATCGTTGAGCATTTTCTGCGTAGCCTTGGCGAGGAATGCTCTGAAAATATTTCCCGCACCGAAGTGTATCCATACAGGGTCTTTCACTGTAAGTGCTTTCATTTTATCCACGTCAAAATCCGGGAGAGCATATCCCTTTTCCGTCCATACGGATGCATCCTT
>JAILFE010000240.1 GCA_024697725.1 Oscillospiraceae bacterium | reverse complement strand
GGAACTGTTGGTTATATTTTGGTCGCAGTATTAGCCATAGTGGTGCTGGTATTGTTCGACAAGTGGTTCTCACCGGGATTTGAAGGCGTTTTCAAGCCCTGTGTTTCACTGAAAGAATCGCTTATAATCACCAGTCCTATGATTATCGTCATTATAGGTGCAGTTATTATTAATGTTATAAGCTGCGGATTTTCATTCAAGCCTTCATTCAATTATCTGTGTCTTGCTGTCATGGCAGGCTGCAACGAAGAAACTGCATTCAGAGCGATGCTGATAGCTATCGGGATGAAGTACCTTAAAGGCAACAACAGGTCAAGGACAGTAGTTATAATTTCGTCGGTAATTTTCGGAGTTATACACGTTACCAACTTAACAGCCGGAGCTGACCTTGTTATGACCATTGCTCAGATACTGATGGCAATATGTGCAGGACTTGTTCTTGCAGCTATTTATCTCAGGACAGGCTCGATCATTCTGGGGATGATCGCTCATTCGATCTATGACTTTATTAATTTCATTACTGATTCCACTATCAATGAATCAGGCATTGTGACCGCTGCACCTGAAGGCTGCAAGACAATCGTAGCTGTATCTATTATAATTATTTCTGCGATACTTGCTTTTGCTGGGATCTTCATGATAAGAAAATCCAAAACGGACGACATTGAAAAGATCTGGCAGAAAAAATGGACCGTCGATCAGTAAAAGTAACATCCTCTGATCAACGCAACCATTCAAATGACCCGTGAGTCATGAAAAATAATCCTCTCACCGAAGTAACCGGTGAGAGGATTACGATATTTTGCTTCCATTGGAACAATACAGTACCCGCAGGTTGTCTGAAAAGGTCGGTGAGATATTGTTCTGCATCAAGGTCATTTCACCCAAGCGGCTGCATAGTGGCAGCATCCATACGAGCAGGTTCATATAACAGCCAAAAACACAGTAAAGATACCGAAGGAGAGTATATGGATATATTAGCTATTGCAAAACAAGGTTCGCCCAAGAGCTTTATGATATATCATGAAGATCCGTCAAAACTGCACATCGGCACTCTCGGAGATCATGCGTATTTCATACCTTTCGGCAAGGAACAGGATGCATTTTCCGAGAGGGAAAGCTCCTGTTTCTTTGAACTGCTCAATGGTGAATGGGAATTTGCGTATTATGACAGCATTATCGATATGCCGGACGATCTCATTGTTCCGGGCAGTACGGCAAAGATACCGGTGCCGTCAAACTGGCAGCTGCATGGATATGATACGGCCCAGTATACCAATGTATGCTATCCCATCCCATACGATCCTCCCTATGTTCCCGATGATATCCCGGTGGGAGTATACCGCAGGAGCTATACATACAAGTCTGACGGTCTGCGCAGAATACTCTGCTTTGAAGGAGCGGACAGCTGTCTGTATCTGTATGTGAACGGACAGTTTGCAGGATATTCGCAGGTGTCGCACCACACCTCGGAATTTGATATCACCGATCTGCTTGCAGAGGGCGTGAACCATATCACAGCAGCCGTATTGAAATGGTGTGACGGGACATATCTTGAAGATCAGGATAAATTCAGACTGTCCGGTATCTTCCGTGATGTGTATGTTCTTTCCCGCCCCGAAAAAAGGCTCGTGCATTACAGTCTGACCGCTGAACCCGACAATACAGTGACATCCGGTATATTCCGTATCTTCGTGCAGGGAGCGGATGCAAAGATACGGCTTTTTGACGGCTCTGACATGATATTCGAGGGTGATGTTCCCGACGGCAGTACATTTGAGCAAACTGTGAAAGATGTGAAGCTGTGGTCTGCCGAGAGCCCGTATCTGTACCGCCTTGAGATCGAGACCGACAGTGAGCTGATAGGAGAAAAGGTAGGTTTCCGTAAAGTATATATAGATGATGGCGTTCTGAAGCTCAACGGACAGCATATCAAGTTATTCGGCGTGAACCGCCATGACAGCTATCCTGACACGGGATACTATGCCGATAAAGCAAAAATGCGCCGCGATCTCACACTCATGAAGCTGCATAATATCAATGCCGTGCGTACTTCACACTATCCCAATGCACCGGAATTCTATACTTTGTGCGATGAGCTCGGGATGTATGTCATAGATGAAGCGGATATCGAATCACACGGCTGTGTGAATGTGTACAATGATCTTAAATGGTCATTGGCTGACGGTTACAACGGTATAGCACTTTTAGCCGGAGACCTTCAGTTCAGAGAGGCGATACTCGACAGAGAACGGCTCCTTGTCACCCGTGATATCAACCGCCCCTGCGTTATTTTCTGGTCACTCGGAAATGAGAGCGGCTACGGAGAGAATTTCAGAGAAGCGGCAAAGCTGATAAAGCAGCTCGACAGCTCCCGCCCCGTACATTACGAGAGCACACACAAGCTCGATAATACTCCCGATGATGTGCTTGATGTCGTATCGGAAATGTATACCTCGATAGAGGATATACGCAAATTCCTTGCCCGTGAGGATGAGAAGCGGCCTTTCATCCTCTGCGAATACTGTCATGCAATGGGCAACGGCCCCGGTGATCTTGAGGACTACCACGATCTGTTTATGACCAGTGACCGCCTTTGCGGCGGACTTGTATGGGAATGGGCAGATCATGCGGTGATACTCGGGATAGCAGGGGATGGCAGCCCCAAATACGGTTACGGCGGTGACAGCGGTGAACGCCATAATGACGGCAATTTCTGCATGGATGCGCTCTGTTATCCCGACAGGGCTCCTCACACCGGACTTCTTGAATTGAAGCAGGTTTACCGCCCCGTGCGTGTAACTGAGGGTAAAGATGCGGGCATCTTTGTAATAAACAGTCTTCTCAGGTTTACAGATGCCGGTGAATATCTTGACTGCAGGTGGGAGATCACTTGCGATGGCGGAAAGGCTGCCAAAGGCTGTCTTTCATTCACAGTGCTGCCTATGGGAAGCGCTGAGATCAGCGTCCCCGAAGCAGCGGGCAGTTTTGATAAGGACACATATATCCGATTCGTCTTTACGGCAAAGAACGATTACAGCGTATTCCCCGAAGGTGCAGAAGTATGCTTTGATCAGCTGAAGATATGCACGGCGTGTAAGGCTGCATATACCATATCGGAAACAACCCCTGAATTTTCCGGGACGCCGCTTGAATTCCGTGTAAAAGCCGCAAATGTCGAATATGTGTTTGACCGCCGTACCGGGCAGTTTGACAGCATCATCACAGGCGGACAGAACATTCTCGCAAAGCCCATGCAGTACAACTTTTTCCGTGCGCCGGTGGACAACGATACTATGAAAGGCGAATGGTACTCGGCACATCTCAACGATTATATCGTGAAGGTATACGAAACAAGTATCACAGAAGAAGACAATTGCGCTGTGATCCATGTGAAGCAGTCGTTCGGCTGGAGCATCCATCAGCCCTTTGCGAAAATGACTGCAGAGTATCGTATTGACGGCGGCGGTGCCCTTGATATCACCTGCAGTGCCAGGACATCGAACAAGGTAGAATTCCTGCCGAGGTTCGGTGTGCGCCTGTTTATGCCGAAGAGTTTTTCGGCTGTTGATTACTTTGGCTATGGTCCTTATGAAAGTTATACTGACAAACACCATGCCTCATATATCGGCAATTTCCGTGCTGACATCGCTCAGATGCATGAAGATTACATCAGACCACAGGAAAACGGCTCGCATTGCTCTTGCACAAGAATGGCTGTGCTCGGAGACACGGTGGCACTTGTGTTCACAAATCCGGACGGCTTTTCTTTCAGCGCCTCGGAATACACACAGGAAGAACTTGCCCAAAAGCGCCATAACTTCGAGCTAGAAAAGTCCGGGTACAATGTTATATGTGCAGACTTTGCAATGGCAGGCGTGGGCTCGGCGGCTTGCGGTCCTGCACTTTCAGAAAAGTACAGGATAAAGCTGCCGGAAATATGCGGAAAGATACGAATGGAGCCGCAGGTTATAGTATGAACCGCTGCTTATTACTTCGGCAATTATTTGATTTGAGTGTGATGTGGATGATCTTTGTATCTGCATAAACTGTAATATTGTAAAACAAATATTTCAATTTCCGAAGTAATAACAAGATCAGTCTGATATGTATCGAAAACAAAGAGTAGGGCTTATCAGCCCTAAAAACCTTGCACTATTGCTGACCTACGGTCAGCAATAAACTGAAATTAATCAGGTAGTGCGCTGCAAATCAAAGATTTGCAGCAACTTCAAGCGGCATCTTACAGCCGCTTCTGCCAATAACCGCCCTTGCGGGCGGTTATTGAGCACGCACTATATTATAATGAGTACTGAGCAGTGAAAAATATTTTAAAAGCTGATGAAAAGAAATATATGGCAAAAGAACGCAAAACAGACAGGGTCGTGTACAGAAATGAAAAAGAAGATAGAAAAAATCCGTATCAAGACAATTACTTTTGTTGTGATGTTTATTGTCGGGGCGGTTTTACTGCTGATAAACTATGCATCGGGAGAACACGATTACGGAGGTGTGGTCAGATACAGTAATGAAAACGCAAGTGATCTTTTCTTTGATACAAACGGGTTCGGGCTTATCTGCGATGATTTTGGAAATGTCATCAAATATGATGTGGATTCACAGAAGATAATCTGCGTAATAGAATCACAGGATTATGGAAATGAAAATACGATCTTGACCGATGCAGTTTTGTCCGACAGCGGAGATATTTTTATTTCCGCTTATGAAAATGACTGTTCGGACTATATATCCATTTCGGAAAAGATAGTCCGCTTTGACGGGAACGGAAAAAAGATAGGCGATATGTGCCGTTATGATTATTCAAACGATCCTGATCCGCCGCACAGATCAGGCCGTTTTTCCTGTCTTGCCTGCAAGGACGATACTCTCAGCTTTGTTTACTGTGACGAAAGTGGTACGGAATTTATCAGTATTGATATAAATACAGGCATCCAGACAAGCAAAGGGATTATTGCAAAGGATGAGGACGGATATAATATCTGCGAAGTGTATCCTCTTGAAGACGATTATCTGCTGCTGAGAAATGACGGCCTTGTCTTTCGCACGGCAGGAGACGAACTCGGAGAACCTGTATATTATCAGACCTTCGGACTTGACTCTCTCGATGAAAATGACTTTATCGGTTCTGCTGCCGGATCTGATGGAGTTATATACGCAATTCTCAGTGACTATCGCAATGATTCGGTCTATAAGATAACCGACGGCAAATATGAATTATTTCTTTCGCTTTATGACTGCTATGATTTTTATATGGACGATGAATTCTATGAGGAAGGTTATGATCTGTTCTGGGATTATAATGTCTGGTTTACAGATATTGAGATCTACAACGGAACGGTATACATTTATTCTTCCGACAATTCGGTGATATCCGTCAATGAAAGCGGTGAATACTATTTCTGGGAACCCGATCTGCATTTGCCGTTTATCTGCTCGGTAAAAGCTGTTATCAGCGGATTTTTCGACACAGCCGGTATTATTATAATGGTGATTGCCGCATTGTGTATCATAATTTCGGAAGCACTGAAACACAGGACTATCCTTACAAAACAGCTTTTGATGATACTTCCGCTGGCTGTGCTCATGACAGCGATAATTATGCTTATATCACTCAGGACTGTCAAAGACAATTATTACGATCAGACACAAAAAGAAATGGCGGCTGTAAGTGAACTCTGCGCATTGGAACTTTCAGAAAGCGGATTTGAACATCTGACAAATTTTGATGATTTTGATATTGACATCTATAATGATCTCAAGATATTTCTCAAAACTGTTTCCGGAAACAACAGGGGTTTCTGGAACAGGAATTATGATTTCGCAATTTACACCGTTTCTGACGATCAGGATATTATCTACCGTATATTGGGTACAGATATGGATGTACTTCCATTCAGGCGAATAGCATTATATATACCGGAAGAGATCGATATACAGCTTTCAAAGACTGATATATGTGATGTATTCTTTTTTGAGAGTTACAGCGCAGATGTTGAATATTACACGGCGCTTTCATTGATATATAACGAAAAAGGCGAACCGTTGGGATATCTTGATGTATCGACCGATTTGCGCACATTCAATGAGAAAGTGAAAAAGATGCAGCTTGAAATGATGTCGGGAGCAGCGGTTTGTCTCGCCGTCATGATACTGGCGATCATTGGCATTTCCTTGTATATTTCGGGAACGATCAAAAAAGCGACAAATACAGTCTCGCAGATAGCCTCAGGAAATTTTTCCGCGAGAATTACAAAACAGACACATGACGAACTTGGCGAGATCTGCCGCGGCGTAAACAATATGGCATATCAGCTTGAGGAATTGTTTACCGAAAAGGACAAAACAGAGCAGTTCTATTATAAATTCGTACCCGAAAAATTCAAGGAGCTGCTCGGAAAAGAAAAGCTGACCGATCTTTCTCTCGGTGACGCAAGCAGCAAGGAGCTTACCGTGCTTTTCTGCGATATCCGCTCGTTTTCGATCAATTCCGAAATGATGACCGCAAAGGAGAATTTTGAATTTGTGAATGTGATATATGGAAAGGCAGGTCCGCTTGTCCGCAAATACGGGGGATTTGTCGATAAGTATATCGGAGATGCGGTGATGGCTCTTTTTGAAAACGCCGATGATGCAGTAAACTGCGGTATCGAGCTTTATAATGATATTGTGCTTGACCCGCATACAGCTGAACTGCTCAATATCAAGGACATAAATATCGGCATAGGCATACATACGGGCATGGCCAGGATAGGCATTGTCGGAGAGAGCGAGCGTCTTTCGGGAACGGTGATCTCCGATACGGTAAATCTCAGTTCAAGACTTGAATCGCTTACAAAAAAGTATCATACGGCTATGCTTATCTCAAAGGATACGCTTGACAGGCTGACCGAGCCCGAAAAACTCGATCTTCGCTATCTCGGTATGATCCAGGTCGCGGGAGTAAATGAGGTCAGGGCGGTCTATGAAGTTCTTGATTGTCTGCCTGAAAGCGAACAGAAACTGCGTCATGAAAATAACAGTGGTCTGCGTGAATCGGTGAGATTATTCCATCTTGGTCGCAGAGCGGAATCCGTTGAATTGCTGGGATCAATGATAGAAGAGGACAGAAGCGATCATGTGGTAAGGATGTACTACGATTATATCAAAGGTATGTCGGATAATGACAAGGGAAATGTATTCAGGTTTGTGAGAAAATAATATGCTTTTTGGGGACGCGGATGTGTCTTTTCCACCCGGCAGAACAGCGAATTTTACAGAGGCGGCGTTTATCAGAACTGGAGTTCATCTTCCGATCAGATCCCGGATCTGTTATCAGACGCAGAGCAGAAAACAGTGCTGATCGGTACAGCGACAGGAAGTTCATCGAACTTGTTATCCATGTGATAACCGTAATCATGCGGCATACCTGCTCCGTAAAGGTGTAGCCGCAGTATCAGAGTTCTTTCCCGTATCATCAAAGATCCATACCCCTGAGCCCGCTATATGATCGTTTTTCCAATCAATGAAGTTTTTCTGTTATGATGAGTCCCATAATGTTTATTACATACTCTTGACTTTTTTGTTATCTTGTGGTAAAATTTCTGTGTGGCCGATATTAAGAACCATATCGTCCCATATTTTGTGCTTATTACTTCGGCAATTTTATGATTTGAGTGTGCTGCGGACGATCATTGAATCTGCATAAACTGCATTATTGCAAAACAAATATTATAATTGCCGAAGCAATAAAAGCAAGTGGTTATATGAGCTTTATACGATGATCACGAAAATATCAGAGTTCCTTTAAAAGGACATGAAAGGGAAAGAGATTCAATGTACAGAAAGATAATGATACTGGCAGGAACACTAATACTGCTCACAAGCTGCGGAACAAAGAACGCAGAAGTTCCCGGCACCGCAGAGACAGAGGCGGCTGCAACAGAGGCAACAACTATAGCTGCCAAGGAGACTGCCGCAGGAACAACAGCCAAAGCAGCAGAAACACAGCCCACGGATGCAGCACCCGTGGAAACGACCACAACAGCAGCACCTGATGAAACGATTGAGGAACCGTTTCAGGGCAGCGGTTTTGTAAGCTTCAGTATGCCTGAGATAACGGTATCAATGCCTGATATAAGCATTCCCGATATTACACCTCCGGATATTGAAGAGTTTATGGGCGAGTATCTTGCTGAGACCGAGTCCTCTGCCGCAGTATCGGAACAAAATGAGACCGTCACCACATCGGTGACAGAGGCACAGACAAATGAACCGATAGAAACAGAGGTGACCGACAGCGGATTTGTATATAAGGGAAAGGTCATGGAGATCGGTGACGATGAACACGGATATATCATGGTCCCCGCCGATTCCTACAGATTCTTCGATGGTACGGCTACAAACCTGATACAGTATGCCATTGACGGTCCGATAAATATCATAACCATAAAGCATATGCCCGGTGTGAGCAGCTATAATGCAGCTCAGGCAATAATGAAAGGTATTGATGAAAAGGGTATTGTAAAGGGACTGACCGGTGCGACCGTCAAACTTGGAGACTATGACGCATATCAGATATACGGCATATATCCCGACGGTGTATATGAGGTGATATGGATCACAGAGGATAAGAATGATCCCGACAACAGTTATTATATCTCTTTTGAGCTTGACGCCGCTCATATGGATGATATAGCATTGGCATCAACATACATAATGCCGGCAGATCATAAATAGTGCGTGCTCAATAACCGCCCTTACGGGCGGTTATTGAGCACGCACTATATACGGATCATTTGAAAGATATTTCAAGTGTGTTCCGAAAAAAGAGGTAGCGGATATTGTGGAAAAGGCTTTGGAGATGTATTTCAAGGCGGAAAAAGCATGAAATGTCGGTGGTTATGGTAAAAGAAAAGCCATGACCGCCGTTTTTTAGTGTGATCCCCTTGAATATGCTGTGCAGATTTGATATAATGGAATTATTATAACTGATTTACAGTAAGGGATGGCGAAACATGGATAAGGTATATGTTGCAATAGACCTCAAATCGTTCTATGCGTCGGTAGAGTGTGTAGAGCTTGGGCTCGATCCGCTGAATACAAACCTTGTGGTTGCCGATATGAGCCGCACCGAAAAAACTATATGACTTGCTGTTTCGCCCTCACTCAAAAGCTACGGTATTTCGGGCAGGGCAAGGCTGTTTGAAGTCATACAGCGTGTTGAACAGATCAATAATCAAAGAAAACGGAAAGCGCCCGGAAGGGAACTGACCAGCAAGAGCTTTTTGTATTCAGAGCTTGCAAAGAATCCTGCTCTTGCGGTAGATTATATAGTCGCTACTCCTCAGATGGCGCAATACATGAAAGTGAGCGCTCAGATCTACGGAATTTACCTGAAATATGTTACTCCCGAAGATATATTCGCTTACTCGGTCGATGAGGTTTTCATTGATGCCACGGGTTATCTCAGTACATACAAGACAGACGGTCACGGCTTTGCCCGGATGCTGATACAAGATGTGCTTGACACAACAGGCATCACGGCTACGGCAGGTGTCGGCACGAATATGTTTCTGTGCAAGGTCGCTATGGATATTGTGGCGAAGCATATTCCTGCGGACAAGGAAGGTGTGCGTATCGCAGAGCTTGATGAGCAGACCTTCAAGGATAAATGGTGGTCACACAGACCCATAACCGACTTCTGGAGAGTAGGCGCAGGCACGGCAAAGCACCTAGAAATGCTCCATATCTACACTATGGGCGATATTGCAAGATGGTCG
>JAILFE010000238.1 GCA_024697725.1 Oscillospiraceae bacterium | reverse complement strand
TCGATCTGTGATATATCCCCACCGCCCAGCGTGATCCTTCCGCACGTAACGTCCCAGAACCTTGCGGCAAGACGGGAAACTGTGGTTTTTCCGCCGCCCGAAGGTCCAATCAGCGCCGTTACTTCACCCTGCCTGGCAGTAAAGGAAACATCATTTAAAACGGATACATCATCGTTGTATGAAAATGAAACGTGGTCGAACACAATGTCATAGCCGTCACAATGCATTGTATCTGCCCCGGTTTGTATTTCATGAGAAAGAACCTCGTCAAGACGCTCACACTGAACAGTCGTGGCAATGATCGCAGCAAAATTTTGCAGGGTTATCTGCATCGGATCGTACAGCCTTGATACAAGCATCAGAAACATGAAAAATGTCAGCAGGTCGATCTCGCCCTTAGCAAGAAGTATACCGCCGACAAGTGCGGTAGTCGCAATGCCGAGCTTCAAAATAATCGCTCCAGAGTTTACGCAGACTGCTAGCTTCAGCTCGGTAAAAAACGCCTGTTTTTCAACATTCTTTATCTTTCTGTCAAGCGTTTCCATGTATCTGTCCTGTGCGTTGTTGGAACGCAGGTCACGGATAGATTCAAGGCATTCCTGTATGCCGTCGGACAGCTCCATTTTGACTTTGGTATTTTTCTTTACGGCAGTCTGCTGATATTTTGAAGAACCCCATACGGTCAGAAATGCGGCAGGAATGACCCAGAATGCGGCAAGGACTATCCTCGGATCAAAAAAGACGAACATACCCAGCCCCACAAGTGCCGTGGATATCATCGCACCGATAAATTCGGGTATCCAGTGACTTGACGCGGTTTCTATCAGTGCGCAGTCGGACATGATCGTGGTAGTGAGATCGGCGATATTTTTCTTTCCGAAATAGGACAGCGGCAGCTTTCTCAACCGTTCCGCAAGCTTTGTCCTGCGGACTCCGCTTTCCCTGTACGTTGACAGGAACGTGGCGTTATACTGAATAAAATTCGTCACTGCGATAAGCGCGATTATCAGGGCAGAAGCGATGATGTAAAAAGGTATACGCTCACTTGACAGCGTGTCGTTAAGCAGATCCTTTATCAGCATATAAAGCACTCCTGCGGGCATCATCAGCGCAATATTTGTGACGGTCACGCTGACACAAGCCTTTTCCATATCTGTTGCACCCTGATGTGAAAGTGCGAATTTATGCTGCAATTTTTCCGTGATCTTCATTTTACGCACCTACCTTCCAGTTGACCGAACGGCTGTATTCTTCATACATATTTTTATACTGTCCGTTCTTGCTCATAAGCTCCCGATGTGTTCCGCTTTCGCAGACAGCTCCGTCCTTCAGCACATAGATACAGTCGCAGTTCTTTACGGTGGACAGCCTGTGTGCTATCATAATGACTGTCTTGCCATTTGCAAGCTCGGCGATAGCATTCTGCACCTTGGTCTCGTTGTCGGGGTCGGCAAATGCTGTTGCTTCGTCAAGGATAAGTATCGGCGCATTTTTCAGAATAGCTCTTGCAATGGAAATGCGCTGCTGCTCACCGCCCGAAAGATACACTCCCTTATCTCCCACGACGGTATGTATCCCGTTCGGCAGCTTGTCAATGATGTCCTCACACTGTGCGGCTTTCAGTGCGGCAGTCACCGCTTCCTCATCGGCATCGGGTACGGCAAGACGAACGTTATCGAGGATACTTGTTTTCAGCAGTCTGCTGTCCTGAAACACAAAGGATACTCTTTCCATCATCTTTTTCTGATCAAGCTGACGAATATCCACGCCGCCGATCTTTATACACCCCTCCGTAACATCGAAAAAGCGTGCAACAAGCTCGGCAGTCGTGGTCTTACCGCCGCCCGAGGGACCTACCAGTGCGATATGCTCACCGCTTGCTATGCTGATATTCAAGCCGTGTACCGCATCTGTCTGTGCATCTTTATACCGAAAGCTGACATTTTCGAGAGTAACGGAATTATCCTTCGGCTCTGCTGTTCCCGTTTTGTCTGCAAGCGGTTCGATCTTCATGATGTAGTCTATGCGTTCA
>JAILFE010000208.1 GCA_024697725.1 Oscillospiraceae bacterium | reverse complement strand
CCGAGAGGTATCTCAAAATAATCCTTCCCCGACCTTTCGGAGACCGATGACAGATAGGCGAGTATCTTTTCGCGCAGAGTCCTTTTTGATGTTATCTCCAGCTTTTCCATGAGCATACGGTTCTTGTCGGTCAGCATACGTATCAGGTTTACCGAGAGCTGACGGTGATACGGGCAGGAACGCGAGCAGGTGTGGAGTATGCTTTCGAGCTCCGCAAAAAGTATGTCGGAATCCTCCGAGGCGGTATATGTCAGCGTCGAGCTTTTGGGGCTGCCGGATGCGAACGTCTCGCCGAAAAGCTCGTTCCTGCCGAGCACCGCTATCGCCGTGCGCGAGCCGCGGATATCCTCCTTGACAAGGCTCACGGCGCCGCGCAGTATTATCCCGATGCTGTCCACGGACGAGTTCTCCGGGATTATGACCGCACCCTTGCGGTATGAGCATCTGCGGTAGTTTATGCATTCGAGCAGACTGCCGAGATCATCGTCGGAGATGCCGTAAAAAAGGGTGCAGCCGTTCATATCTTCATAATACATAACAACGCTCCGTCATATAACTGCCTGATATATCACAGGCACGATCAGTGATGTGCTCAATAAAACGATCGCAAAAGGCGCCAGACCGAAGAAGGATATCGACAGTGAGATCACTCCCGCGGCGGTCATGAGATATCCCGCAAGGCGGTTCGTTTTTTCCCAGACTCTTTCATCGGAAAGGGTCTTTTTCGTTCTTACGCCGACAGCGCTGTTCTGTCTTGTCTTGGGAAGATAGTTCCCGAGCACGATGAACAGCAGGCTCAGGATGCAGACCGATACTGTTACGACATCGCTGAGTATCCCGAGAGCGTAGAGTATTATCATCGTCTGCACGGCAAAGGCTACCGACGGGATGACAAAGTGCAGTATACCTGTGATCTTCTGCTTTTCCGTGCGCTCGTCAAGATTCGTGATGATGCAGGCGATCATATGCAGTGCCGCAAGCACCAGCGGCAGACCGAACACCGCAAATACCTTTGACGACCAGCTGTCCGGCTCGCCGTTGATGCCGAAATGCGTAGCTATCCTGTCGGGTATCTTGGTGTATACGATGACACCGGGAACTGCGGACATCAGTGTCAGCAGTGCTGTATAGATATCTGTCTTAGTTATCTTTATCTGTTTCATCGTCATGCTCCTTTGTACCGTTCATTCCCATGAACTGCGATGCCCAAAGCATTATATCCTCGAAAACGGAGGTATTCAGGGAATAGTATATGAAATTCTTCTCCCGTGTTTCGTATACAAGGTCCGCTTTTTTGAGCTGTTTCAGATGATAGGAAACAGTCGCGCCTGTCATGTCAAACCGTGAGGCAATGTCTCCCGCAGAGAGCCTTCCGTCTTTGAGAAGATCGAGTATCTCCCTTCTTGCGGGGTCGGACAGAGCCTTGAATGTATCTGCAAATGCCATTTATATACCTTCTGTCATATATCGGTCTTTTTCATGCCCTTGTATATCCGGTATGCCGCCGCTGCGCACAGAACTGCGAATACAGCGAAACAGCATTCTATAACGGGGATCCCCGCATTGAATGAGGTGAACAGCAGTATCGAGCCGTCGGCGGCTGCGTGCAGCAGCACCGCAAGAGGGAGCAGCATGAACGAGCCCGCATTTTCTGCTCTTGCCGCTCTGAACACCATTACCGAAAGCGAGACGTGTATAGTAAATGCCGAGCATCTTTCAAAAAAGCTCCAGAATATGTTAGCTGCGTCTGCCTGCGCTATGCTCTGTATCTGTGCTATCGCCGCTTCACGGGCTGCACCCTCGGCATTTCCGAGGAGCTGCTCGGTCATGCCGTTGTTTACCATTATCCCCATAACGACATACGATAATACGGCGAATGCCGTGAATAATATCTCCACGCCGCCGTGTCCGACACCGTAGGTTATAGCGGTCTGCCTGTCGTTTTCCTTTCTGAGAGCGCTCTTGAATGCGATGAATCTGCCGCCTTCCTCGAATATCCCCGGGAAAAGCCCGCCGACAAGTGCGGAGAGCCATAGATTTCCGCTCACAGCCCTTGCGAACGGATTGTCCGTCATAAGTACCAGAGCCTTTATCGGCTGCTCGATAACGAGCGCGAACAGCAGGAAAGTCACCGCACCGATCACCATAGTCTTTATCGGCGCATGAGTCTTTGTTCTCCATAAGATCGCTATTGTCGCCGCCATCAAGAGCAGCACTATGCTCGTGATGATATAAACTGCGAATGTGTCTATGCTGAATCCGATAGTATTCATAGTAAAGCCTCCTTATAGTGTTTAGAAAATTCTCTATTTTGAAAACTTTCTATTTTGAAAATCTTCTAAATTGCTTTCTGAAATCATGATATCACATTCTTTTTCGTTTGTCAAGAGGTATTTAGAAATTTTTCTAAATAATTTCTGATACGTGAATATCATACATCTTTTTCTTTTGCAGCGCCATTTTTTTCTGCATATCCTACGAAAATCGGAAAAAGGGATTGACATCCGGGAAAGTGTGTGTATAATATTTCTTAAATCGGAGCTTCGGTCCCGCACGGATGTACAGCCGCCGGGAATATAAAATTGAATTTATCCTTTAAAAGCTATGAAGGGAATATAGTAGCGTTGTTAAAATGTCTTACAGAAAGCTGCCGTTTGATGAGAGGCGCAAGAAAGACAATGTGAAGATACATCCCGGA
>JAILFE010000182.1 GCA_024697725.1 Oscillospiraceae bacterium | reverse complement strand
CGGTGGAATTTTTTCGTGTTCTTATTCAGTACATAAGTATAGCTTTTGTTGTTCGATGCTGATACCGATGTCGAAGTCGGCGCGTTCTGACTTACCGATGGAGCATTATTATATACCTTACCGGTATATTTACTGTCTCCCGTCTTATAGTCGATCTGAATGCCCGGCTGAACATTGTAACAATATACACAGAAGCAAATCTTGTTATCCTCATACGACTGTGCTTCCATAAGAACACCCGAAGCAACAAGGTTCTTTCCTTCAAAGATCGGGGTCACACGATATTGAACATGATGTCCTGTATCCACTACATAATCATGAACCATGTTCTCAAACGGAAGCATACCTTCTGTATTAAGATACCGTGTGCCGGTTATGAGATTCTTTTCATTGGCGTTCTCGCCGGCAAGCTGGTATCCAATAAGGTGACAACGGTTATAAAGATACCCGCCGTCAACATTATCATATCGGATAGTTTGCCAGCCACTCGGTTTAATCATACCGATATTACCTCGCGGCTCGGCTGGTATTGTATTCAGAGATATATTCGCATAAGCGACACCGCATCGTCCGAGGCTGTCAAGTTTGCTGTATGTTTCAAATTCTGCTTTAGTTTTAGTGGTAAAATATGGCTTGTTGCCGTTTACCTCCACATAAGCATAGCCCTCATATTCGGGAACATCTGCGATATTGAATTTTGAGGACTTTTTCGATGCTTCAACATCAGATATTGAAACTTCCGATGTACCAACTGTATCAAATGACGATTGCATCGGCAATGCAATAACAGCAGCTAAAGCAACCGCTGCGAATGCTTTAAGGAATCTATTCATAGCATCACCTCTCAACTTTTCTTAGTGTAGATACACGTTCCTTTACTGTCAAACTTTACGGTATATTTCACTCCATTTTTATAATAGTATCCCGCCTCTCTCGGCACGCTGTTTACAAATCGAATGTAAAGCGACTCTTTTTTGTTCTTATCAAAATAGAACGTTCCATACGCTGACGCACTATTATCACCCAGCGATGAAGAACCGAGTTTATTGGTTTTTGTATAGCAACCTTTATAGCTCTGTCCGTTTTTCCATGAATATGTTCCATTCGAATAATACTTGCCCTCGGACAGTTCGCCTTCAAACTTATCGCCGTTTGGCAGACTGATAGTACCTTTGTACATTGTTATCTGCCCTTTTTTCTTGCCCGAAAGAGTATTATCCACAAGGAAATAGCCTTCAAAATTGACATCGTATTTGTCAAACTCAGCCTGTCCTTTTACAAGATATTTCTTGGATTTGTCATAAGAGCCATAACTATATGTTTTAATTTTCCCATTATCCCCCTCAAGTAAGCTGAAACATCCGTAATTGTTCATGACAACTTCATATAATTCCTCGCTCTTGCTTTTGGAAGTTGCATTTGAAGGAACCACCTGAGCACTTTCATAAAAATCTGATATATTAAGTTCGTAGTCCTCGATCAGATACAATTCACTGTCAGATAAGCTATCCGACTGAAAGCTCTCCTCGCTGCACGATTCAGATGTTTCTGTCTGTGTATAAGATGAACTGTCAGCAATATCTTGTGTTCCAAAATCAGCCGCATATAAAAACGATGCTCCTGAAATGATAACTGCCGCCGCTATTCCGGCTGATATCAGCCTTATCTTCTTTTTCTCCATAATAATGTCCCCCTTAATCAATCATCAAAATCTGAAATCTTGAGATTAGCAACCGCAGCAGAACTGCTTGTACTGTGAACTCCAAGCAGCTTATTATGGATCGCACTGAGATCATAGAGCTTCGGAGCTGTGAATGTCGGAGCAGCAATTCCGGCAGTATTACTGTGTGAGGAAGTCTTTACGGCAGCAGATGAACTTGTATGAGCCGACGATGTATTTGAATGCGTATTATTTGAGTGGCTGGAATGGTTAGAATGACTATTGCTTGAGTGAGAGTTATGTGATGTCGATGACGTATGTGAAGAATGTGATACATGAGATTCGTGAGAACCATGCCCTCCTCCACCCGAACCGCTCGAATGAGAACTATGAGAACTGTGCGAACGGTGTGAACTGTGTCCCGCATAGACGTGTGTTACCATAAGCGTTGACATAACAAGCATCAGCGCTCCGATAGCGATTACTTTATTTCTGGAAATACTTCCCTCTTCCTCCGTGATAAAATCACAGATAGACTTCTTTATTTCGGGAAATACGCCTTTTTTCTCATCCATATCAATATCCTCCTGTCAATTAATCCAGCTTTTCAGAATCGAAAGCTCGGTTTCATCTGCTTTTTTAAGTATCCCGAAGATCACCTCAAGCATACCCTTATACATTCCGCATTTGTAGTCGTTAGGCTTATGTGGGAAAATGTTATTGTCAAACGCATAGTTCAGTATCGGACAAGTCCCGCAGTATGGTTGATATACGCAGTCACAACAGCCCGGTATTGTTTCAAGAGTAGAAGCCGCCGCCGTTGCTTTGCATACTGGATTGTCGATAAGTTCGTTATAAGTATTGTCCACCGTTCCGAGCATGAAAGCATCACTGCCCATTTCATAGAGCATACGGGCTTCATCACAGGTAAACACTTTTCCGTCAAAATAATACGCTATCTGACCGATCCCGGCACCACAAGGTGACCGAAGCTCCATATAATTCGGAGGGTAACGATCAAGTATTTTTCTGAGGAATATCGACGAATGACCTTCCGAACAATATGTACCGCTTTTGTTCACTTCTAAAAGATAGAACAGACACTTTTCATAGAAATCAAGAAACTCACCATCGGTATATCCTATCTTCTCCCAACTTTCATGTGCAAAGCCGAGCGGGGTTAGCGGACGTATAAATACATTCGTCATGCCGAGTGATATATAAGTGTCGATTATCTCCTTGTAATGTGATAAGCTGTATCTTGTAGTGGTCTGTATGGCTCCCGATGACAGCTCAGCACTTTGAACTGTTTTTAGCTTATCAACAACATCGTCAAAGGTTCCCTTTCCTGCAAGATACGGCCTGTTGCTGTTATGAACGTCCCTGTCTCCGTCTATTGATGTAGATATCATAACGTGATGTTCTTTGAAGAAATCCAGCATTTCATCATTCAGCAGTGTCAGATTGGACACCAGATTATATTCAATATTCTTTCCGCTGCAATTTTCCTCGGAATATGTCACAATGAACTTTATAACATCAAAATTAATCAGCGGTTCACCGCCCTGAAACTCAAATGTCAAATTCTCAGAATTAGAGGACAATGCTATATCAACAGCTTTCTTTGCTGTTTCCGTACTCATCATACCGCGTTTTTTCTGCGTATTGCTCTGTGCCTGACAATATACACAATTAAAATTGCAGGCATTGGTGACTACAAAGATATGCAGTGATGTTGAACAGAACAGGTAGTTCTTACTGTCCCCCATAGTATAACGATACTTTTCAGCGAAAACGTCCTTATTTCCGTTATAGATAAAGCCCTTTTCCGTAAATTCGGAATACCGTTCATCATCAATGGTTATCCTGTCAAACAACAGCTTCCGGAATTGCATATCATCAATGAACATATAATATCCGAGATCATTGGTTATCAGATACCGGTCATCAAAGCGTCCGAAATTGAAATAGTTTATCATATCAGTTGACAGGCTTCACCTCCGGTTTTTCAAGCAGGAATGTCGATCTGAATATCCCGCCGCATAACTCTTTTACTTCACATTTTTCACATTCATCGTAATATACTATCTTGTATCCGCTTATACTATTTTTGCACAAGTGCCAATATCCTTTCTCCACCGAACACAATGGGAAATTGTATATTCCCACACGAATATTATTCTCACACAGGATATTTACAGCCTCTTTCATGAACGAAAACGTTTCTGGATAATCCATCCATACCAGATCACGGTTTCTTGCCGCATTACCGCACATTTCAAGCCCTACAAAATTAACTGTAAAAGCCTTGTTAAGATACTTCAATATAAATCTCGCTATATTTGAGAGATTATCACAGTTTAACCTGCTCACAACAATACGGATTTCAACAGCAATACCAGCGTTCATAAGATTCTGAATACCTTGTACAGCCTGAACAAAGCTGCCATCTGCCCTTGTTATCTTGTCATGTGATTGAGGAGAATCCCCGTATATAGGTATTCCAAAGCAGGTGTAAGGCGGCAGGACATCTATCATGCGTTCAAAATACTCACGATCTGAGAATGTTCGTCCGTTAGTTAAAAACAGGTACTCCGTTTTGGGTATTTTTTCTTTCAAAAGCTCCAAAATATCAAAAATATCCTCACCTATAAGTGTAGGCTCGCCGCCTGTTATCGTGAGATGTTCCGGATATGTTACAATATAATTTATGAGTTTGAGAACTTGTTCCGGACAGACAACACCTGCATTCCGACGATAGTGATCGGAATATGGACACATCACACAGCTTGAATTGCACTTGTCAGACAATACAAGCGCATTTTCTATGGAATTTGCCTGATAGACCTTATACACACCTTTATCCGGAACATATTCAGCTATATCCAGATCATCGAAAAAGCAATCTGTATTCTTTTCTGATATATGTATCTTCTTCCTTGACGGGATATCATAATATACTGCTTCGTCCGAAGTACACATCAGGACATTTCTTCCGCTCGAAAGCACTTTATTCGCAAGTTCTTCCGATTTTACGGCTACTGCATACATAGGATCATTCATAATCCCAATCTCCTCATCACAAGAAACATTATGGTGCCAAGCGTGATAAACACAGCAAACGGAAGTTTCTTAACAATCGTGACCATTTCTTCTCCCATTTTGGATTTTCCCCAGCGAACAACACTCGCCGCCTGTTCTGCGGTTATCCTTGAACGAAAATCTTCTGTTGTGCTCTCGGGCAGACCTTTCACTCTCGATCCTCTGAATTTCAGTATCGTTCCAAAGGAAAGCACAGTACCTTCCTTGATCTCTGCTGTCGGTACTGTCTTATAGTTATATTTATTTGCAAAATTCCGGAACAGTATTATCGCCGCGACAAGCAGCAGATTATATGCCGACGGGAGACTCAGCCCCATACTTCTTCCAAACACAATATACAGCACCACATCTGTGACAAATACAACAGCAGTAACATACCACTTCTTAAAGATATCAAAGCTGAAAATCGTCAGTATAATGAAAAAGTTAGCCAAAACGTTTATATAATTTGACTCAGCCTTTATCAGCAAAGTCTCTGCAAATCCCACAAGGAAAATATATACATAGGATACAGCGAAGTTCCTGACAACAGAGACAACAGATTGAACCGTTATCTTATGATCCGCTTTGAACAAATCTTTGTTCTTTATTCCCAGCACCAATGATTCAAACATCAGATATATGAACGAAATTGAGAAAGTATAGACTATAACTGCCATAGCAGGAAGCGGTATCACCGAATCTGCATAAAACC
>JAILFE010000166.1 GCA_024697725.1 Oscillospiraceae bacterium | reverse complement strand
ATGCGCATCAAGTATTATCAGGACGAGATGTATCTTTTCGACCTGAGTGCGGATGAGCGTTTTGCGCCGATGAAAAAGGATGAAAACGGCAAGCGTATCGTTTCGGCACCGATGCTGCCGGAGCACTGGAGTGGCAGCTACGGAATGTCTGTTGAGGAACATGATATGTCTACAAAGGTGGATTTCCTCGACGGATTCCTGATGCCTTCGGATGTAGCAGAAGAAGAAACTGCTGCAGAACCGGAGGAAATTGAATAGAAAGGCTGGAACAAATCAGATGATATTAACAATGGATATGGAGAACGATCTTTTTGTGCTTGATGATGCAACGCTGGATGCACTCGGCAGACCGAAGCAGGTACAGCTTCTCATCAACACACAGCAGCGAAAACTGGTCCTCCGTGCGTGCAGCGCGGAGGATGACGAACCGATCTTCCTGCCTGATACCCCGATCATTTCCACAGAGATCAGCGGCAGAAAGCTCCTTCAGAATATTCGCACGAATATGGGATGGGCGGGGATGGAAAGCAGAATTTGCCCCGGCACATATCTCCTGAGTCACAAAGCGGTCTGCTTCGACCTGAATCGGGTCAAGCTCGCTTAACGGAGGGCTGTCATGGATAAAGAGCGCCTTTTCAGATATCTGGATCGAAAATACAGCTCCAAAAGCGAGATCATTCCCAATATTCCACTAGGAGAGAATGCTGATGTGATCTGGGCAGAAATCCTGCAGAGCAGACGTGAACGGTGCGTTGAGCTGCCGCTTACAAATGTCAACGGAGATACATACTGGTATATCCTGACTAATAAGATGATATCTGCAAGCGAGGTGATCGTGGATGAACTGATGGAACAGGATAATACCGCAGTGCCGCATACGAGTTCGGTATCGACGATCGAGGAGGTTTATTACACCGGATTCATGGAGGCGCTCAGATCTCTGTACAGGATGCGATGGATTTCCTGCAAAGCGGTGGTGAACCGGAGAGCGTGGAGGAGCTTATCCTGATGAACAGCAGGCAGCCGGCTTTGCTGCTGAGAATATGTATCACGCAATAGACAGCAACTATCTGCATAACCTTGCTTACTTCCTGACCGAAGGGCTTGACAACGGCGGCGGAGATTATCGTATAACAGATACGCTTGCCATGTGTTTTATTTGTGAGGCAAGTTGTTCTGAAAGTCCACGAACATATCTATTGCTTTCATCATTGGGTACACACTCAATAAATAGAATACTACATCTTCTATACAGTGCTATGAATTCAGGACCTGATAATTCGATAGTTATTTGCCTTGATAAGGGAATAATCGGCACATTGTAAACATTGTGCGAAATGCAAAGTGGAACTTCTTGATCTGGTAGAATCGCAAGGCCTAAAGGATATTCTGAAAATGTACATATGGATTTTGAGCGCTTTATAATAGATAATTGTTCATCTGTTAATAGCAAGGTTAACTGTTTTCCGATTTCACGAAGCATTCTCCAAACATGAGGATTATTTGTACCGGATGGTTGTTTAAGCTGTTGTTCTAACTCATCAAGGACTTGATACATTTTATCAGCTTGGCTATTAATCTCGATGTAATGAGCATTTTCAGTGATTGCTCGATGTAGTGCCATTAATCGTACAGCCTCCGCTTCTGATAAAGGAATTTCCTCTAATTTACGAATAGCTTATCTTTAACTACTGTATTTGTACTCTATCATATAATCCTTCAACTTCTCAAAAATCTCATAAACACTGGTTCCCGGAGCGCACTGAGACGGAGCTGAGCCATCCGGATAGTTCTGAAGCAGTTTCTTTGCATTTCTGATAGCCTCGTCAAGGTGCGGATACAGCACCTCAAACATGAAGCTTTCTTGCAGTACGTTCTATCATGTAGCAGACAAAATATAAGTCGTTCTCGGTAATATTTTCATCAGGAAAATATAAGTTTTTCATTAGGTTTCACCGTTTTACAGACGCATAATTTATTATCGCTATTATACTACAGAAACTTGGAAATAGCAACCGTTTTCCACTTATAATAGTTCAAAAGCCACCTGAGATTATAGATTATACTACAGTGGTTAGCGTGCTTTTCTTCGTGGGTTTAGGGAGCAATTCAACCAGAACAGGTGAGAAAGCACAACGATTCTCTTTGGTGATCTTATCGTATTCTTCAAATGTGATTAGATTCATATGATATAGCATTTCTGTAATTCTCTGCGCACGATGATAATCTAACTCGTTTATGACCTGTTTTTGCAGCATGGTCACACCTCCTTTTTGTAGTATCCATATTAACTCAAATTGTCCGATTTATCAAGCTTTCCCTGCAATATTCGGATAAAAATTATAGAGAAAAAGCATCTGTTTATTTGGAACAGATTGTTATATCCGTCGAAGGAAATAAGTCCGGGCACCTCGCCGCCTGGGTTATTTAATTCACAGAAATCTGTCATGACAGCAATGAATGATCTGTTTGGAGAGAGTATATTTTCTTCCAAAATAAAAGCTGTGTAAATAATTAGTACAATATCAAGATATATAAAAATCCCCTCCACCGGTTATCATTACACCGGAGAAGGGGATAGAACACGTATTCATTATCGTATCAATCATAAATGATACTTTACCGAAGCATTTCCTTTATTCTTCGGGGAACATTTCATCGTAAGCATCCTGCCACTCGTCACCGAAGTCTTCGTCTGCATACATTTCGATACGGGCATACATATCAGTTATCATATCATCAAGCGAATCAAATTCCTCTGTTTTCTGCATCAGATCATCATAAACAAACATCTTTCCACTGTCAGCATTGATAAAATACTCACGAGCAGAAACACTTCCGACAGCTATCATTCTGAATCCCTCTTCGTTTTCTCCTGCTTCTTCAGGCATATACAGACTGAAATCACAATCATCAATTGTAAGTGACGCAGTAAGGCCAAGCCATTCCTTGTATTCATCAGGTATCTGACATCCTGTTTCCTTTTCAAATTCGCTGATCTTTTCAGCAGATGCAGGTCCTTCGGCAGTGTATGTCCACCCAAGAGACTCCATCACCTTACACATTTTCATAATGCTTTCAAACCAT
>JAILFE010000154.1 GCA_024697725.1 Oscillospiraceae bacterium | reverse complement strand
CAGCTCTCCCTGCTCACGCACCTTTCCGAGGTGCGGATGTTTACGATCATCGGCGCAACGTTAGTTGTTTCGGCGGTCATTTTTTATATTTTGAAAAAAAAGAAAAAGCTGACATTCTCTGCACTCATAAACAGGTTTGCCGTGTTTGTTCTCGTGACGGGGATAGTATGTCTCATCCCGGGAGTGTACTATATATCGCTCAATGCGGATTACGGAATAAGCGAGTATACCGATTCGGATATACTCTATCTTGCGTGCGAGAGCAGCAATGAAGCCGCAGTGGACAGGATGCTCTCTCTCGGCGCATCACCGATCGAGAAGACCCGTTTCGGAAAGACCTCTCTGGTGCGCAGCATAGAAAAGGGCGATCTTGCCGCTGTTGAGCTTATGATAAAAAGCGGCATGGATGTGAACAAGGCGGGGGAGGAGTATACTCCTCTCGGGCTTGCCTGCAAGGTGGGAGATAACGAAATGGTGCGTCTGCTGCTCGATAACGGCGCACTGCCGGATTATATGCCGCATAAGTATCCGAGTGCGCTGACCTGCGCGGCAGCCTTCGACAGCGGATATAACTATGAGCTCATAGAGATGCTCTGTGATGCGGGCGCGGACAGGCAGTCCGTTTCTGTCGATGAAAATGGCAGACGGATGGTGCCGTTCAAATATTATTTCAGAAAGACTGTCGGCGAAAAACTGAATCCCATGCAGCAGAAGGCATATGACAGGATCGCGGAGCTTCTTGAAAAGCCGTACCGCGACTGGGTAGTTGAAAATACCGATCAGCTCGGATCGGAATACGGCGGAGATCAATAATTATGGATAAATATCTTGAAACAGGCAGGATAGTCGCTGTACAGGGGCTCGCGGGCGAGGTAAGGGTCGAGCCGTGGTGTGACAGCGCGGAATTTCTGTGCGGATTTGACACGCTCTATTTCAGCAAGGGCGAAAAGCCGGTCGGAATAGAATATTCGAGAAAGCATAAGAATATAGTCGTAATGAAGCTCAGAGGCGTTGACAGTATCGAGGATGCGCAGCTTCTGCGCGGGAAGATACTCTATATCGACCGCGACGACGTGGAACTTGAAGAGGGAAGCTATTTTGTGCAGGACCTCATAGGGCTCACGGTCTCGGGAGACGACGGCAGGGTGTACGGAAAGATAACCGATGTTTTCCGCACGGGCGCGAATGACGTGTATACCGTGAAGGACGGAGAAAAGGAATATCTTGTCCCCGCGATACCCGATGTGGTGCTCGATACCGATATAGACGGCGGCACTATGACGATACATCCGCTCGACGGCCTTTTTGACGGGCAGGAAGAGGTATGATGCGCATAGATATAGCCACGCTTTTTCCCGAGATGTGCATGAGGGTTCTCGACGAGAGCATACTCGGCAGGGCGCAGAAGGCGGACAGGATCGAATTTTACTGTCATCAGATACGCGACTATACCATAGACAAGCACCGCCGTGTCGATGATTCGCCATACGGCGGCGGTATGGGCATGGTCATGCAGGCAGACCCGATATACCGCTGCTTTGAGGCGGTGTGCGGCGATCTTCCGGAAAAACCCCACGTAATATATATGTCGCCCAAGGGGAAGGTGTTTACCCAGCAGAGGGCGGCAGAGCTCACGGGATATGACAGGCTTTTCATAATATGCGGGCATTACGAGGGTGTGGATCAGCGTATAATAGACAGTATCGTAGATGAGGAGATATCTGTCGGGGATTATGTGCTGACGGGCGGAGAACTGCCGGCGCTCATAGTTGCGGACAGCGTTGCGAGGATGTGCGACGGGGTGCTGTCCTCTGCGGAATGCTTCGAGGAGGAGAGCATATATTCCGGACTGCTCGAATATCCTCATTATACACGCCCCGAGGTATGGCACGATATGGGAGTGCCGCCCGTGCTGCTTTCCGGAGACCACAAAAAGGTGGCAGAGTACAGGCACGGGGAGGCACTGAAGCTCACTGCCGAGCGCAGACCGGATATGTACGAAAAGTATATGGAACTGCATCCGCCCGCACCGCCGAAGAAAAAGCGCAGAAAGCGCCGTGCTCCGGAAGATATTGCCGCCGGAAACGACAGCCGGGATGAGCATACAGGAACTGATGATCCGATCGTTTCCTGTGCACCGTGCTGTAATGAATGTAATCAAAATGACAAGTAATATAATCGTTCATACATTCTTTCCGGACAGCAGTAAAGCGGATTTCAACGTTCAAATATAGATATTTTCTCCATATTATGTTGTTGAAACTTGTATAGATGTAATAAAATATAGTGAATATCAACAAATCAAATTTTGAAATTTCGGGGTTGATGTTCAAAAAGCAGAATTTTTGAAAAAATCAAAATTTAATCGGCGGGGACATTGACTAAACGGGAAAATCAGTGTATAATTATAAACGGAAGTCGTAGATCGGATGGATCGTATCCGGAAATAAGCATCGGAGCAGTGTATACTTAAACGATTGCGACTGTATTTGCTGAGGACAATATGGCGCTGTTCGCAGATTTCAGATCATGCAGCGCTGTTCAGGCAATTTTTAAAGAATAGGAGAGAGTTATTATGTTTGTTAAAGATGTAATGGTTCAGAATCAGGTTGGTCTTCACGCTCGTCCGGCTACGTTTTTTATTCAGAAGGCAAATGAGTTCAAGTCGTCTCTTTGGATAGAGAAAGAAGAGAGACGTGTGAATGCCAAGTCGCTTCTCGGCATTCTTTCGCTCGGTATTGTCGGCGGCACACAGATCAGGATCATAGCTGACGGCTCCGATGAGCAGACTGCTGTTGAGAGCCTTGTTGAGCTCGTTGAAAGCGGCTTTGCTGAGGATAACAGATAAAAAGTACCATTGTTCCGATATGACTGCGTTATCGGTGCGATCCTTCATACGGTTCGCTGGCAGTATTATCGCAGAATGACTGGCGGGACACAGATACTTAATATCCCTGTGCCGTAAAGGGCGGGGTCATATTTCCATGCATACCGCAGGAAATATCGCAGTATGGATGAAATGCCGCTTGACGGAAAAGATATATTATTCTGCGGTCGTTCCTATTGACTGTATCTATCCGACAGTATTCTCTGTCGGATATTTTTATTTCCATTCACGGGTCAAGCCGCAGCAAGGAGATGAGCTTATGAGGTTGCTTGCAATAGACGGGAACAGCATAATGAACCGTGCGTTCTACGGTATAAAGATGCTTTCAAACAAAAACGGCGTATTTACCAACGCGATCACGGGGTTTATGAATATATTCCTCCGTGTGACGGATGATATCTCGCCCGATGTTACTGTCTGCGCCTTTGATATGCGTGCGCCCACGTTCCGCCATAAGGCATCTGCCTCATATAAGGCGAACAGGAAGGGTATGCCCGAGGAGCTGCATATGCAGATGCCCTATATCAAGGATATACTCGCCGCTATGGGCGTCAGGGTGCTTGAATGCGAGGGCTTCGAGGCGGATGATATCCTCGGTACGCTCTCGGAAAAATTCGGCAGCGGCTCGGACAGCTGCTTTATACTCACCGGCGACCGCGACAGCCTGCAGCTCATAACAGATAATACAACTGTACTGCTCCATACCAACAAGGATATCATAAAATATACCCCGGACCGGTTTAAAGAGGACTACGGCTTTGAGCCGATAAACCTTATAGATCTGAAAGGGCTCATGGGCGATAGTTCGGATAATATCAGCGGTGTCAGGGGGATCGGCGAAAAGACCGCCATGACGCTGATACAGAAATATGCGACGGTGGAAAATGTCTATTCCGCTGTAGATGACGGTACTATAGATGCCACAAAGCGCGTGTCCGAAAAGCTCTCGGAAGGCAGAGAGGATGCAAAGCAGAGCAAATGGCTCGCAACTATCGTCAGGGATGCGCCTATCCCCCCGGAATGCAGCTATTACGAGGATGCGAAGCGCGACGATGAGAAGCTTTCGCAGATACTGAGCGGACTTGAAATGTTCAGGCTCATGGAAAAGCTGAAGATAAAGCCGTCCGCTGTAAATATCGCCGCGAAAGCCGAAGTCCGTCATGAAAGGACGGAATATGCCGAAGGCAGCTATACTGCGGACAAAAGCGCCGTGCTTTCGGGAAGATCGGCGTTTTTATATGATAACGGGATACTGAAGATAGCCTTTGAAGGAAAGGTATATACCGTGACGGACGAAGCGGAGCAGATGGGATATTTCACCTCGGATTCGGAAAAGGTGACCTTCTGCGCAAAGCCTGTCTACAGGATGTGCTTTGAAAAGGGCGGATGTCTGAACAATATCACGGCGGATGCGGATATACTCGGATACCTGCTGAATACGGGCTCTGCCGAATATACGATAGAGAATATGTGCACACAGTACGGTGTGCCTTATTACGAGGATGAAGTGTGTGCGCTGCCGCTGCTCTGCGAAGAGCTTGCAAAAAAGGTCGATGAGGAAGGCATGACAGAGCTCCTGCATGATGTGGAGCTGCCGCTCACCGAGGTGCTCGCTTCAATGGAGTATTACGGGGTCAGGGTCGATACCGACGGCATACACAGCTTCGGTGAGGAGCTGATGTCGCAGATAAAGGCGGAAGAGCAGCAGATATACTTCATGGCGGGGCATGAGTTCAATATCGGTTCGCCGAAGCAGCTCGGAGTCGTGCTTTTTGAGGAAATGGGTCTTCCTGCGGGGAAAAAGACCAAGACGGGATATTCCACCAACGCGGATGTGCTCGAAGAGCTGCGCGGGAGATCGCCGATAATAGAAGAGATATTATCCTACAGACAGCTCACAAAGCTGAATTCTACCTATGTTGACGGTCTTCTCGGAAAGATATCTCCGGACGGACGCATACACAGCGTTTTCAAACAGACCGAGACAAGGACGGGAAGGATATCCTCGACCGAGCCGAATATGCAGAATATCCCCGTGAGGACTGAGCTCGGCAGGAATATGCGCAGATTTTTCGTTGCTGCCGAAGGGTATACCCTTCTTGACGCGGATTACAGTCAGATAGAGCTGAGGATACTGGCGCATATGAGCAATGACGAGAATATGCGCAGAGCCTTTATCGAGGGGAAGGATATACACGCCTCCACAGCCTCACAGGTGTTCGGGATGCCGCAGGAAATGGTCACCCCCGAGATGAGAAGAGCGGCAAAGGCTGTCAATTTCGGGATAGTATACGGCATAGGTGCATTTTCGCTCTCGAAGGATATCGGCGTCAGCGTGAAGCAGGCGGACAGCTATATCAAGAATTATCTCGCAAGGTTCAGCGGAGTGGACAGCTTCATGAAAAAAACTGTCAGCGATGCGTCCGAAAAGGGATATGCCGTGACGCTTTACGGCAGGAGAAGATATATCCCCGAGCTTATGGCATCCAATAAGAACATACAGGCGTTCGGCAGACGCGCAGCGATGAATGCGCCGATACAGGGCACTGCGGCGGATATCATAAAGATCGCGATGGTGCGCGTATACAAGCGGCTGAAAGAGGAAAAGCTCGATGCGCGGCTGATTCTTCAGGTTCACGACGAGCTTATAATCGAGGTCAGCGAGAGCGACAAAAAAAGAGCTGCCGAGATACTGGGCGAGGAGATGACGGGCGCGGCAAAGCTGAGCGTTCCGCTGCCCGCAGATGTCGAAGAGGGTAAAAGCTGGTACGAGGCGAAAAAATAGCGCATAGAGTATATTGATTTGCCGCATTCACGGCAGAAACGGAGTCGGAAATGAACTGGACAGAAATAGATATATATACCACCACAGAGGGGATAGACCCTGTATGCGGATGCCTTCTGCGCATCGGGATAACAGGCTTTGAGATAAGGGACAGCAAGGATCTCGAGGATTTTCTGAACGATAAGACCGCAAACTGGGATTATATCGACGACGATCTTATGGAGCTGAAAAACTGCGAGACCTGCGTTACGGTATATGTCGCCGAAAATGAACAGGGCGCCGAAACGGCAGCGATGATACGCTCGGAGATGAAGGCGCTGAAAAGACGCGATGAAGAAGACCGCTTCGGAAGGCTCGCTGTGGAGATGTCAGGCGTCAGGGAGGAGGACTGGGCAAATAACTGGAAACAGTATTTCAAGCCCATAAGGATAGGAGAAAAGCTCCTTATCAAGCCGTCGTGGGAAGAGCCCGTTGACAGCACCACAAGAACGATACTCGAGATAGACCCCGCTTCCAGCTTCGGCACGGGGCAGCATGATACCACAAAGCTCTGTCTTGAATTTGTGGAAAGATTCGTAAAGAAGGACGCAAGACAGCTCGATGTGGGCTGCGGTAGCGGTATACTTTCCATAGCGGGCATACTCCTCGGCGCGAAGGAGGCTTATGCTGTAGATACTGACGAGAACAGTACAAATATCGCTGCGGAGAATGCCGCGAAGAACGATATAAAGCCCGATATCTACAGGACATTCTGCGGGAATATCATAGATGACGAGGCTCTTCGCAAAAAGCTTTCGGAGAACGGGAAATTCGATATAATCACCGCGAATATCGTCGCTGATGTGCTTATAGCCATGTCACCGATATTCGGCGGGTTCCTTGCCGATGACGGTATCATAATAATATCGGGTATAATACTCGAGCGCTGCGACGAGGTCATGAACAGCTTCTATGACAAGGGCTACAAGCTCATAGAGCTCCGCGAGAGCGAGGGCTGGGCAGCAGCGGTGTTCCGCAGATAACGGCTTTGGGGGACATTGCTATGAAGGAACTTGCATTTATTTCCCAGAACCGCATATACTGTCTCAGCGGCGGCAGGATAAATGAACTGCCGTGCGGGAGAGTGATAAAATACAAGGAAACGCTCGCCGATATACGCCGCCGCAGCGAATGGAAGACGAGCGGCTCGGGCGCTGCGTTCATGGGACAGAATATCCCTGCTGCCGACCCCGAAAATGTCACAGCGGATATATC
>JAILFE010000124.1 GCA_024697725.1 Oscillospiraceae bacterium | reverse complement strand
AGCTCGGTGGACTTGTCGCCCCTGCCGGAGATTATGAGCGGTGTACGCGCTTCATCTATAAGTATGGAATCGACCTCATCGACTATCGCAAAATTGAATTCGCGCTGTACCTTTTCCTTTTTGTATATTACCATGTTGTCGCGCAGGTAGTCGAAGCCGAATTCGTTGTTGGTACCGTAGGTGATATCGCAGTTGTATGCTGCACGGCGCTGATCGTTGTCAAGGTCGTGGAGTATGCAGCCTATAGTGAGCCCGAGGAAGCGGTATACCTTGCCCATTTCCTCCGACTGATACTTGGCGAGGTAGTCGTTTACCGTTACGACATGGCAGCCGTGTCCGTCTAGGGCGTTGAGATATGAAGCAAGAGCGGCGGTGAGAGTTTTACCTTCACCTGTTCTCATCTCGGCGATACGTCCCTGCTGGAGCACGATAGCGCCGATTATCTGTACGGGGAACGCCTTCTTGCCGAGCACGCGCCATGCAGCTTCTCTTACCGTTGCGAGAGCCTCGGGCATAATATCGTCGATAGTTTCGCCGTTTGCGAGCCTTTCGCGGAATGCGGGTGTCTTTGCTTTGAGCTCACTATCGGAGAGCTTTGTGTATTCCTCGTCAAGAGCGAGCACCTTTTCCTTTATGGGTTCTATTTTTTTCAGTTCGCGTTTACTGTAATTTCCGAAAAGACCGTCTAAAATTCCCATCAGTTCATTCACACCTCAAATACAGGGGCAATGCCCCGTTCCTTTTATTCGTGATACGCGCAGAGGCGGCACATATTGTCCGCAAAAATACATAATACACGCATTATATATTATTATAACGCAGTTCGTCCCGGTTGTCAATATAAAACCTTCTGCCGTCCGTAAATATTATCATGCTTTGCTGTTGATAAATTGTACAAAAGTCCTATACCTTTTTTATATTAATATAAATAAAAAAACAATCCGCAGCGGATGACCGCTGCGGTACAGTTGCGAATATGCTTTCCGGGAGATCAGAACTTCTTGCAGATGAGCTTTATAGCCGTTCTGTTCTCGCCGTCGATCTCGATGCTGGCAAAGGTGGGCACGCAGTAAAGATCAATGCCTACCGGAGTGAGATAGCCTCTTGCTATGGCGATCGCCTTGACAGCCTGATTCGTTGCTCCGGCTCCGACCGCCTGCACCTCGACTTCTTCCTTTTCTCTTATCACGCTTGCTATAGCGCCTGCAACGGCATTGGGTGCCGAACGTGATGAAACTTTAAGTACTTCCATATAGTTTACCTCCGATGAATTTTGTGCATAATTATATTGTATTGTAATGAATACAGGGATGACTTGGAAAATGCCGTAAAAATATATCAGACAGCGTACTGTTTATAATTATATAACAAATGTGCCGCATATTCAATAAAAAATATGTAAATTTTTTGGACTATCTGATGACAAGCCGCGATATCGACAGCGCTTTCCCCGTTTTTTCGTCATATTCCGTGACAACGCCGTTGAGAAAAGCGGGATTGTCCGATTCGGTGAATTTTTCGGGGATATGCGAACACATACGCTTTATGACTATATCCGAGCGCACTCCGAGCACGGAAAGCTCCGCACCGCACATACCTGCATCGGTGATATATGCAGTACCGCCGGGGAGTATGGTCTCGTCGGCTGTCTGGACGTGGGTATGTGTGCCGATCACAGCTGTCACCCTGCCCGCGAGGTACTGTCCGAGAGCTTTTTTCTCGGAGGTCGTCTCGGCGTGCAGATCCACAAGGATATTAGGGGCGTTTAGCCTGCCTCTGAGCTCCGATAATATCCTGTCGGCGGCGGAGAAGGGATTGTCCGCCTGATCGGTGTATATCACCCCGATTAGGTTTATCACCGCAAGCTGGGAGGAGCCCATGTCGTAGATGCAGTATCCCTTTCCGGGGGCGTCCTCGGGATAGTTAGCGGGGCGGATTATGCGGTCCGAGCTTTCGAGAAGTGGATATACTTCCTTTCTCCGGAAGCAGTGGTTGCCTGTGGTGATGATATCGGCAAACCCGAAGAGCATATCAGCTGACAGGGGAGTGATCCCGTTTCCGTCGGCTGAATTCTCGCCGTTTGCGATCACGATATCTATACCGTGTTTTTTCTTTATGTCATATATCACCGACTTTACGAATCTGCATCCGTGGCTGCCGACGATATCTCCGAGAAAAAGTATCTTTTTCATAGAAGCTCTCCGATGAAGCTGATGATTCTGCCTTGCAGGCGGATATCCGTCTGCCGGGCAGTTCCTTTACAGATATTATATACCCTCAGAGCGGATTTTTCAACCTGTATTTTATAAAAACATAAAAATTCTGCAAAGGATGACCGTTTTCGCCCGAAGGAGGCGGACGGTATCCTCCGCAGAATTCAGATGGGATCAGTATGCTGCCGCTCTTGCTCCGAGACCGAAGCTGATGCTCAGCGCGTTGTTGACCTGTGTCATGGACGGGCGGTCAAGTTCGCCCATGCGCTCCTTCAGGCGCTTTTTGTCGATCGTGCGTATCTGCTCCAGCAGAACGACGCTGTCGCGGGAAAGTCCGCACGATGATGCGTTCAGTTCGATATGGGTCGGCAGCTTTGCTTTTTCGTGGCGGCTGGTTATCGCAGCCGCGATCACGGTGGGGCTGTGCCTGTTCCCGACATCGTTCTGCACAATAAGTACCGGACGTATTCCACCCTGCTCCGAGCCGATGACAGGGCTCAGATCTGCATAATAGATCTCTCCTCTTTTTACAGACATTTCGATCTTCCTTTCTGTTATTACTTCTGCAATTATGTGTTAAGTGCTAAAGTTCCGACCATTGCAGCTGCATGGATGTTTTGCCGGAAAAGCAATTATTTAATTGCCGGAGTAATAGGGCTTTTATGCCCCGATCCCGCCGTATACCGACGGATGATATTGTATAAGGCAGTCTGACTGCCCTTTACTGATAATTTGCCCGACATCGCGGATTTTATTCAAGGGATATCGGATATTATCCGCGCACTGTATAATATTCATCACACCGGAAAATGTGCATATCTGTATTGGCATGATTTTTTGGGCTCAGGAAGTGGTCACATATGCGAACGTATGTTGTATGAATAATATTAATACATTTAATTAAGTCTGTGAATTTTTAATAAAGTACTTGACGATTCACTTTAAATGTGCTATTATCAATGAGAAAGCATAATCAAATTTGACACTGGGAATGATCGGATAAGATATTGGTACCGGTGCCTTTGCCGCTGAATGTGATGGTCACACAACAGGTCACACATCGGTTCACAATCGCGGTTGATCGGATGTATATAAAACGGAGGGCATGGAAATGTATAACAGGCTTAAAAAGATCAGAAAGACCATTCACCTTACTCAGGCACAGTTTGCTGCTTCGCTCGGACTCGGCCAGTCCACCTATGCGATGATGGAGGTCGGGAAGAGGGATATCCTTGACAGACACGTAAAGACCATATGCGCTCTCTATGATGTGAGCGAGGATTGGTTCCGCAAAGGCGAGGGCGATATGTTCCGCACACCCTATGATTCCTTCATCAACGAGCTTTCCGCGAAATACAACGTCGATCCCGCAGTCAGGAATTTCATAACCTGCTATCTTGAGCTTTCGTCGCATGACAAGGGTGTTGTTTCTGATTTCCTTGCAAAGATAGCCGATTACAATTCCAAGGAGAAATCCGCAGATAACATTGACAGTCCTTCGGATGCCGCTGAGGCAGAGGAAGAAAAGTGATACCGGGATCAATGACCGGCTGACGCATATAAAAAACTATCCGCCTGCTCCGGTGATCGGAACGGGCGGATCATTTTTTGCCTGAGTTCTTCTTTTCTTTAGCATTATTGCGGCGGATGATCTCCCTGACAGCCTCGTAAGGATCGGGGAAGGTCATTCCTGTGGGCTTTTCCTTGCTGCCGACGCAGCGGAAAAGCTCTATCGTTTTGCTTTCGGGGCAGAAACACCATTTCCCGGATATGCCCTCGGCATATACCTTCTGACCGCATTTCCTGTAGCCTATGCCGTACATCCCACACATATGCTCAAGGGAGCGGTATACGTTCATGGTCTTGCGGCGGTGTTTTTTTTTCGGGACGCTTCCGTTTGCATATCCCGCCTTTGCTTCTTCGAGCTTTTCCTTGTTTATCCTGCGCATCTCCTCGGCTGTCTCGGCGTCGGTATCTACCGGCTTGCAGCGCGAGCAGGGAGTAAATCCCGCATCTATCGCCTTTGAGTAGTAGGTGTAGGAACGCAGCGATGAGACTGCGGCACCCTGTACTATGCGGCAGTCCTTGGTATGGAAGCATTTTCCGTTGCGGAAAACGAAATACTTGTTTGACGGCTGTTCGATGAAATCCACGGACGGCTTTTTTTCGACCGCGGAAAAATCGAGGTATCCGAATATGCCGCACATCCAGCGCAGCTCGGACTGGGCAGAGCTTTTTTTGCTGTAATAGTACGGCTTTTCACGCAGTTTTGCCTTCATAAGACGGCAGCGCCCGGGATCGGTGCATTTTTTTACCGACATATCGTATACCTTTACAAGGTGATACATATGGGTATACGGATGCCTGATGCCCGAAGCGGCATATAGCTTCTTTATCCGCCCTGCAGAGGAACCATCCCACAGGCAGAGCATATAATCGCTGCCGCACCAATCGGCGAACGTTCTGGCAATGACCGTATTATCCTCGTCATCTGCGGCGGAAAAGGTCTCCGAGCAGAGCAGCTCACCGTTTTCGGAGAGCTTTGCTGCGGCTATCAGCGAAGCGGCAAATCCGGGAGGAGCGTCAGAGTCACGCCATATCACGGAACAAAAAACATAATTCATATCTGTAGCAGTCTCCTGTTGAGGAAGCGCCTGTCCATTTTTCCGTATACAGAACTGCGGCGCTTACTGTCTATTATTATACACCGCAAGACACTCTTTAAGCAAGAGTTTTGAGAAATTTTTATAAATATGACGAAAATCACGCCGTAAATCGTCGGAATTGTACAATTATCTCAAAAAATCACAGTCCCGGTACTGTTATCCGACAGCTGCAGGCGTACATTTTTTATTGCACATTTTGTATATTATGACGGATGATGCCGGACAGCCGCCGCAGTTCACAGATATGCCGGTACAGAACAATTTTTGCTATACATCCCGAAACATCTCTTTTATTGCTGACTTTTGGATAGAATTACAAAAAGTCCTTGACAGAAAGGCGGCTACAGGTTAAAATATATAATGTAATGCATTTTGTGGTTTCTGCACATACCGCAGCGACACGGTATATTGCGGAAAAAAGCTGTAATACTATTATATATAAGGAGTGTAGTATATCATGTCATATGTTATCGGTGTTGACTGCGGAACGAGCGGTACAAAAACGGTCCTTTTTGATGAAAAGGGAACGGTGATCGCTTCAAAGACTATCGAATATCCCATGTATCAGCCCAAAAACGGCTATGCAGAGCAGGAGCCTGCCGACTGGGCATCGGCTATGATAAATACGATCAAGTCTGTTATGGCTCAGAGCGGCGTCAGGAAAGAGGATGTCAAGGGAATAGGCATCTCCGGTCAGATGCACGGTCTTGTAATGCTTGACAAGGACAACAACGTGCTCCGCCGTTCGATCATATGGTGCGATCAGCGCACCGAGAAGGAAGTTGAGTGGATGACCGCCAATGTCGGCAGGGAAAAGCTCATCGAGATCACCGCGAACCCTGCCCTCACAGGCTGGACCGCTGCAAAGATACTCTGGGTAAAGAACAATGAACCCGAGATATTCTCAAAGGTGGCTCATATCCTTCTGCCCAAGGATTATCTGCGCTTCGTGCTGACACATGAGTATGCGACAGAGGTCTCCGATGCTTCGGGTATGCAGCTGCTCGATGTTCCGAACCGCAAGTGGTCGGACGAGCTTCTCGGCGCTTTCGGTATAGATAAGAGCTGGCTCGGAAAGGTATATGAATCCTGCGAGGTAACGGGTACTCTCACCAAGAGCATGGCTGACGAGCTTGGTCTCTGCGAGGGAACTATCGTTGTCGGCGGTGCGGGCGACAATGCTGCGGCAGCTATCGGCACGGGCGTCTGCGAGGACGGCAAGGCGTTCACCACGATAGGCACATCCGGCGTTGTTTTCGCACATACATCCGGACTTGCCATAGACCCCAAGGGCAGAGTACATACCTGCTGTGCGGCTGTTCCGAATTCGTGGCACGTTATGGGCGTTACACAGGGTGCGGGACTTTCGCTCAAATGGTTCAGGGACAATTTCTGCGCTCCCGAAAAGGAGACCGCAAAATATATGGGCGTTGACGAATACTATCTCATGGACAAGGAAGCCGATACAGTTCCCATCGGCGCGGAAAGACTGCTCTATCTGCCCTATCTCATGGGCGAGAGAACTCCTCACCTTGATCCCAACGCAAGAGGTATGTTCTTCGGACTTTCTGCCATGCACACCAAAAAGCATATGCTCCGTGCGGTAATGGAGGGCGTTTCCTATTCGCTCAGGGACTGCGTCGAGGTGTTCCGCGAGATGGATATCAATGTATCCGACATGATGGCGTGCGGCGGCGGCGGAAGCTCACCGCTGTGGCGTTCGATGCTTGCAGACCTCTACAACTGCCCCGTAAAGACGGTAGCAAGCAAGGAGGGTCCCGCTCTCGGCGTTGCGCTTCTCGCACTCACAGGCGCAGGAGTTTACAGCTCAGTTCCCGAGGCGTGCCATGCCGTTATCAGTACGGATAAGGTACAGGAGCCTGTTGCGGAGAATGTTCCCAAGTATCAGAAATATTATGAGCTTTACGCAAAGATATATCCTTCCGTAAAGGCACACTGCGCAGAACTGGCACAGCTGTAACAGTTGTATCAGTTGTAAGATCGTTATATGATTTTTCTATCGGCAGCGGGCGGAGCATTTCCGCTGCTGCCGATATGATTTTATACTCGTTACCGATTTAATATGCCGATCCGGGCGGCGCAAAAACCATAAACGCAAGTTTTTGCTTGCTCTCATCAGGCAATTAATATCGCTGCCGAGTATAATCGGATGGTAACAAGGAGTGAGAACATGGCATATACGAAAAAGCGCGGGCGTTTTCCGAGCTCCGACAAGCATCATAAATGCGAATACTACATCGCCGTGCCGAAGGGCAAGCC
>JAILFE010000066.1 GCA_024697725.1 Oscillospiraceae bacterium | reverse complement strand
ATTCGATTTTATATGATATACTCATTATAGGTCACCTGCTTCTATGTTACTGCAATCTCATTTTAGCACATTGTGACCTTGAGGGCAAGTTCGTCTTGCCCTCTTTTTTATTCTTTGCCTACTTTTATTTTACACTAAGGATTATTTGGATTCGGCATATTGACGAATTACGAGAATCACAAATTTTCAAGTGCTGTTTTTTAGGACTTTACAGCTAATAACGGATTAAGATTTTGCATTCAATTCATTTGAGTGGGTTCTATCGGTCTGAGAGGTAATTTCTTATTGTGCAAGTATACGAAATTCAGACACGGCTATGGCTGGGTTCTGAATAGTTACCTTATTTTAATGAATGCATTTTTTTAACTAAACATAGTTATAAGATAATAGGATACAGATTCTTTTCTCCTTCTAATTTAGTCCGAATGTATGAACAGACTGATCAATTATTTGAGTTTTATGTAACAAACGATACTTATACTTTTTTATTCTGTTATAACCACCATGATTATTTGATAGCTTGTGGGGATGCAATAAATTGGCTAAACTGTATGAAGACTTAACTGATATAACATAAAACACAATAAATCCCGACTTGCACACAGCGCCTGACACAAAGGCATGAACAGCGCGGCGATGACTTGTATATGATCGTCGATTTCAAGTCTGTTGACTATCCCAGGACCGGAGAAACAACAGCAATAGCCCTCCGCAAGCTCGATAGCATTCGCTACACAAAAGAGCAGATCGCGCGGAAAGACGATATAAACAAACCGTTCATCAATGATGAGCGAGTTATCGGAAAATGGAAAACGTTCTGCTATTTTGAGCCGATCGAACTAAAAAAAGAGGATTTCATACCGTTTGAAAATCCACCGTCAGGCGCGTGGAACTACATGACCGATCCTTATTTCAAGGAGATAACGTTTGCAGAAGGCGGTCACTGCACAGCCGTTTACACCGATGAGATCATTACCGGCGATGACAGACACACATGGACACGCCGTTATTGGCTGCGTAAGTGGAACTGCAATGCCTGCGCCTATGAAATAAAGGAGTTTGGCGGAAATGAATATCTTATCATCGAGTGGAAAAGCGGTGACTACCGCTATGGCGGCAGAGAAAGCAGCTATTATGTTATGACAAGAGAATAAAAATAGGGTCTGAACCGTGTCGTTAAAGCGGTTCAGATCCTTTTGCTTTATTATGCTGTCATTATATCAAGCATTATCAATGCTCCATGATTCTCAGCGTTAAAATGTACCCGGCAGGATCAGCTTTGTTGAAGGCACTGAAATCTTTGAAAAGGTTGAAGTTTATGATACTTAGTGCGTGCTCAATAACCGCCCTTACGGGCGGTTATTGAGCACGCACTAAGTATCCTTTTTATTATGCGCAGCACTTTTCTTCACCTGTCCTCACGGGTATAGTTCCTGTAAAATCTTTCATTTATCGAACCGCAGAAAAACTGTGCTGTTCAATTCCGGACAGCACAGTTCTTTCATTTGATCATTTATTGAGCGGAGATTATTTCTCTACCGGTTCTGCCGTAGTAGCGGTCAAGGTTGTAATCCATTAGTTTTACCATTTTTTCTGCCATACCGGGTCGATATGTATCTTGTCAGCATACTTTCCGCAGTAGCCGCATATACCGCAGTCTCCGGAACACACGACCTTTCCGGATGCCAGTGCATCTATAAAGCCGTCAAGATCACGATTATCTATGCCTACACGCCATTCTTCTGCCTCGGCAAGAAAAGCTTCGGTCTGTTTGTCCAGAACGGCAGGATCATTTTTATTCCCGGAGCGCGGTTCTTCAGACGGAGTTATCAACGAGATATCCGGGCAGAACTCTGGCTGAAGCAGATGCAGGAGATTTCCGTCATAATGTCCGTTCAGATACGCCGTGATGATCGTTTTAAGATATTCCGGTTCTTTATCACGCCCGTCGATCTTGAACATGGTTATTCCCTCAGCAGCGTAAACCGGCATATCCTCGGGACGAATCCAGTGTAGCTTTATCAGCTCCGCAGGATCGGAGAAAAAGCGTCTGCGACAATAGAAATTGCAGTGCGGTATGCCAAATACCGATTTTCCTGTCTCCAGTCCCATAAGCGATGAGTTTGTAAGCGCCGAGGAATATGTGCTGTGGTAATGGACATTTATACAGTGGAATACGCAGGCGGAATTGCATAATACCTTCATGCCGCCGCTGAAACGGCTGCGTATTTTTCTCAGCAGCGGGAAATCACGGTTTATATCGCGGTCGAGTACCAGAACATCCGCTCCGAGCTCCTCAAATTCAACAGCTTCCCTTACCGTGGATATCTCCGCACAGATAGAAGCATTTATCTTCAGATTCGGAAAATACCTCTTTATTATGCTGATTATCAGGGGAAGTGTCGCAGTCACTTCATCTATACCTATATCAGACAGCTTTTTTAGCAGTTTTATTATCCTGTATATATACTCCTCCGAGAGAGGGATAGGCAGCAGTTCGGAATTCATGACATAGTTGAATTTTATGCCGTGCTTATGCAGCTTTGCGATATTGTCCTCCAACTGCGCAAGTGTCATGGGCGGAACGCTGTCGGGCGGTCTGAGATTACCCACAAGATCCTGCGGCAAAGAACCGTACACCTCATATATCTTATTTCCGTCCGGCGGCTGTTTATCGGCAAGTTCCGAGAGGAAATCTATATATTCGGAACTGTTCACAAACGGAACAGAAAGCATTATTTCATGTTTGTTGAGATCATTTATCATTTATGCTCCTCCTTTAATTCATACCCTTAATATTGTCGTATTTGTGTCATAAAGACGATAATAGCTTATCTCATCGGCCATAGCGTGGATAAGTTTCAGACCGAATCCGATCTTTTTCGTGTGATCCTCCTTTGCTTTTTTCATATCAAACGGAGTGCCGCTGTCCTTTATGCATATCACTGCTTTTTCGTCCTCGATAGTCACGCGGATATCTATCATAGGAGAATCTCCGCCGTGAGAGATAATATTGTTGAGCATTTCTTCGGTGCAAAGTCCTGCAGAAAAAGCCTTTTTCGGCTCCAACCCGTGACCTTTGCAGAAAAGCTGTATCTGTTCACTTGTCAGTGCACTTTCCTCATAGCCATTAACGGAATAGGAAATATTGTCTTTGGAAGCAGGGAAGAAAGATTCGTTAAGACAGAGATAATCTCTGAGCGAAGGAATATTTCTGCCGCTCTTTTTTTGTAAATTAAATAGATAACAGCCATAGCAGCCGCTTTGGAAACAGGAAAAGCTGCAAATACACCGTATGCGCCGAACATAACGGAGAATAAAAATGCGAACATCAGCAGGAAAACAAGATTTGCGGATGCTTCAAGGTTCTGCGCATTTTTATTCTCATTAACAGCCTGCAGATAGCTTACTCTGTAATAGATTACGGCATTGAAGAAAATTTCCGAACCTATGCATATAAGGGCAAACATGAGCAGAGGACGGATATCGGTCTGTCCGCCTGCGATAAAGGCTGCTGCCTTGCTGCTGAACATGAGAAATACAGACAAGCCGACAGCAGATACTGTGCAGATATATCTTACCGCAAGCGTACCTATGTCCTCCATTTCCTCACCGTTCATCTCACCGAAAGCGATTCCGGACATCACTCCGACCGCGCCTGCGATACCGACTGCGATTATATCCGCAAAATCAATTATGTTCGAGTGGATCGTAAGAACAGACATACCGGCACATCCTCCGACTGCGACCACAAGACTGTTCAGTACGAGAGAACGGACAAACCCGGAACCTGAATGGATCGCATTCGGAAGACCGCATCTGATGACCTCAGTGATGCTTCTGAGATCTGCTTCGGAGGGCCTGGATTTTATAACGTTGTCTTTTCTCAGGAAGTGTGTCAGTGCTATGAGGAGAGAAACGGAAGCGGAAGCGGCCGAAGCAAGACCTATGCCGCAAAGTCCCCAGCCCATTTTTGTTGAAAGAATGTCAAAGGCAATATTTGTTATGCCGCCTGCTATGGACGAGGCAAGCACTGTCCTGCTGTCGTTATCAAGTACCAGAACGGGAGTGAGAACGGAGAGCATGATGAACGGAGCGGCATCAAAGGCGAGATTTTTAAGATAAACAGTGAAAAGCTCTAAAAGACCTGCGGCATTTCCGCGAGCTCCGAACAGGAAAGCCAAATGCGGAGCTGCGATAAACAGGGCCGCTGTCAATACGGACACCATTATGACAGAAAAGATCACTGTTGCGCTGAAATATTTATTTGCTTTTTCTGTGTCACCTTTGCCCAATTCCTGAGAACATAATGTCTGGAGCCCTGCAGAAAGGCATACTGCGGGAATGCCGCAGAGAAAGAAAAACGGACTTGCGATTCCGACAGCTGCAAGCTCGTTCTTTCCGAGGAGCATACATACTATTCCCGAATCGATCGTAAGAGCAACTATCTGTATGAATTCGATAAATGCGGCAGTGATAAAAGCTGTTCTGAACTTTTTCCTGAGCAGTCCGCTTACTGCTCTCTTGTTTTTATCCATGAAGATCATAAACAAATTCCTCTCATCTTCAGCTTCTTTTCCGGGTGAACTTTATTAACATGGATCATTCTTACTGATATTATTATAATGCATTTTTTCGGATAATTCAATAATTTTATTTTGCATGATAATGTTGTATAAGCTGCATTTGCTGACAGATATGTTGCATATCTCTGATCATGAATGTATATACAAATCAAGAAGTCGTGCATACAGGATAAAAATAAATGAAAGATAAAAAAACAGCCGCACCGTTTTCACGATGCAGCCTATTACTCACGCGCTCATATCCTTGAAGTGCATTTTCAGAGCCTTTTCAAATCACTTGAAATATCAAAAGCACAGCAATTATCATCACAGGAACCGTCACAGTATCATATTCGCTCGGTGAAAAAAGCTCCGTAACAGTTCCCGCCAATGCCCCTATTCCCGCCGATATCAAAGCATACTGCGATCCTGTTTCCTGCGATAATCCCAACACCGCAGCGCCCGCCGCAAACGAAACGATCAGCATTGCGAGGCTGCCTTCCCATGATTTTTTTCCGTCTGTAAAACGGCAGGCGACCTTGTGCTTTCCGAAAGGGATACCGACCAATGCCGCTGCCGCATCACCAGTTCCCCACATCATAATTGATGCTGCTGCAAGTCTGGCATTATCAAAGATTCCCCATGATACAATGATCACCGCTGTGAACATAATGAACAGCAGGAGCAAACTTTTTCTTATCTCTCCGGGTGATTTCTGAACGAAAAAACTATCGAACCAAGGTTTCTTTTCAGCCGCAAGCAGTATCGGATAAATTACAAGAGCAAGCAGCCCCGATGTCAAAGCAGCAGCCTTCCAGCTTCCGGATACAAGTATCATTACGGAAATTCCGGTAAATGCCGCAATATGAAGCAGTTTACGGAAAACAAACGACGGCGGCTTGATCACGAAATATATCACGGTCAGTGCCGCCAGTACAGGAACGACACTGCCCAGAATTATAGCAAAACACCTAAGCACATCTGCCAAAAGCTCATACTGTGACAGGAAATCCCAATAATTCAGTATCAACATAGATGCGCCGAGTATTGTCAGAACAGCTCCGGTAACAAGTCCTACCGTTCTGTTGTTTACTCTGTTGGCAAAGCGAGCCGATACAAGAGAGGAAATCGTCGCAGCAATGATGCATACAAGCATTCTGTCCCATTTTTCAAGAATGATCGCAGGATGGATAAGTACATGACTTACCGAGGCGATAAGCGCCGTAAAGGTCATGATAAATGTGCTTGTTCCGACTGCCGTTTTCAGTTCCATTCCGAAAAACACAGAGAAAACGATCAGCATCATCATTCCTCCGCCTGTTCCGACAAAGCCCGTTCCGAAGCCTATCGGAATACCGCAGAACAGCGATAGCAGAACTCCCTTCAAACCGAGTTTCGCACCTTTTTCAACCGGCTCATCTCTTGATGTGTCCGGCTTGACCAGAAAACGTATGCCGATACAGAACGTCAGGATCAGTGTAAAACCGCCAAGAACCACATTTCCCGCCAGAAATGCAGCATAACTGCCGACGGTACACATAACAAGGATACAAGTCATTATGAGCCAGCCTCGTCTGAGGTCGATATTTTTATGTTTTGCATACGTATATGTGGTAACGGCAGAGCCGAGGATATCCGAAGCAAGTGCGATAGCTGTTGCTTGATATGCTCCTGTCTCTCCTTGAAATGAAGGACACAATACGATCATCATGGGTACCATTACCGTCGCAGCAGACAGTCCGGCAAGTCCTGTCCCGATCCCTGCACCGACCGCCGAGATTATTAACCATATCCATTCCATTTATATTCACCCTTGTAATATCAAGTTTGTTACATAATTCATTATCCGTATTATCATTATATCAGATTATATCATTATAATCAAGACAAAAAATCAGCCGCACCGATCTTATAACCGATGCAGCCGATAACTCATGCACTCATATCCTTGAAATACATTTCAAGAGCTTTTTCAACGATTCCCCCGAGTTCTTTCTTTGGAACATCTTTGAGAAACCTGTCATATACCGAAGGCTTTATGATGAGCCTGTACGACTTTATCTCCTTTGACTTCTCGGATTTTTCTCCGGATAAGATTTCCTGAAACTGTTCCGAAAAAGGATCACAGCTCTTACAAAGCTCGCGTATCTGCTTTGCAGTATTCATATCCACCGAGGATATTCCCAACTCCGACATTACATCATATAACTTCTTCTGCTGCTCTTGCGAGAGATAAGATAACTCCACAGCAGGACGAATCTTTATGCTTCCGGTATCAACAAGTTTCTTGAAGTCATTGCTCAATTCATTGATACGCACCAATCTTACAATAGAAGTTCTGCCAAGCCCATATTCTTCCGCTGTCAAACTCAATTTGTCCTTTGGATTATTTTCAGTTCCCACTGGGTACTGAGATTTTTCCAGAGCTAAAAGTTCTTCTTCTATATCGTAAAATTTCTTCTCATCGAACAGTTTCCTATACCGCATAGCGACCGCAAAAGCCTGTTCGGAGATTTTAAGATCACGGAAACCGCGCTGTATCAGGTTTGTCTCCACGGCATAGATCATAGCCATTTCATCTGAAATGTTTGTCTTTATGACCGCCGGGATCCTATCAAGCCCCGCCATACCGCTCGCATAAACACGATTGTGACCCGAAAGTATCTCAAACTTATTGCTGTCGGGGATAGTCCTCACGATAATGGGAACCATAACGCCGCTTTTCTTTATGCTCTCTACCATATCATCGAGCCTCTCTCCTTGATACAGCGTGAACCTATGCTTTGAAAACGGTACAAGCATATCGAGAGCAACAAGTTTTACTGCATTATCCTCAACGCCCGGCAAATTGCTTATTGGCTTCATGATGCAACCTCCATTTTCTTCGTGATCTCAAGCTCTG
>JAILFE010000051.1 GCA_024697725.1 Oscillospiraceae bacterium | reverse complement strand
AAATGCGGATTCGACCTCCTGCCATTCTCCGCTGCCCGATGAATAATCCATCAGCGCCGAGGTCACTCCGGAGCGCCACGCATCGGTGTTCGGCGTGAATCCGAATCTCCATGCAACTGTGTATTTTCCTTCATCGCTCATGCGTTCGGCATCGTTCAGAAAACCGTTCTCGCACGGAAGGTGATCTTTGAAGGGAGTGACTCCGAACTGCTCTGCCATCATTTTTCTGCCCGTATCGGAAGATACCACCCAGTACAGAAAATCGAGAGTAGCATCTATATTCTTCTGATCAGTCCTTGAATTCACAGCCCAGTAATTCTCCGTTCCGCAGCACAGTCCCGCATTCTCCTCGCCGTCTGCGCCGCAGTATATCGGGAGCATCGTTATGCTGTCCGGGGACATACCGAATCTGTCCCTGGCAGTCAGCGATGAATATTCCCATGAACCGTTCTGGAAGAACACAGCTCTGCCGCTGCCGAATTCCTCCTCAGCCGTATTTCCCGTAGCGGTGCCGAGCGCATTTCCTCCGACTGTACCGTTCTGTATGTAAAGATCCCAGATATTCTTATACAGACCGATATATTTCCCGCTTATCTCTGACGGCTGTACATTCACATCGTCCTCCCGGAATTCATAGAACAGCGGGAGATTTGCAAGATGTCCGCTGAATCTCCATGAAGAAGAACTGTCCAGTCCCGATGAAGTGAAAGCGTCAAAACCAAGTTCATTGCGCCGGCTGTGTATATCCTCTGCGACTGTTTTCAGCGAATCGAAATCGTGTATCTCATCAAGGGTATGTCCGCTCTTTTCGAGCAGGGAGATATTGGTTATCAGACCGTAAGCCTCGTAGCAGTAGCCTATCGCGCAGAGAGAGCTGTCTTCTCCGTACATACAGTAGTCCTCGGATTCAAGCATATCATACAGCTTGCTGCCGCGCAGATCATAACAGTAGTCATGCCAGTTTTCAAGGCTCTGTGAATTTGTACACACGAACATCGTCGGACACTTTGTCTTGTTCATCTGCGAACTCAGCGTATCATTGTACGATCCCGATGCAGCCGTGACGATCTTGACCTCGACACCGGTGAGAGAGGTGTATTCGCCGGCAAGCTTCTGCCATGCTTCGTCCGCTTCCGGCTTATAATTGAGGTAGTAAACATATCCTTTTGTTCTGTCCGAAGAACATCCCGTGAGCGAAAACATCATCAGCAGGGAAGAAAGAGCAGATAACATCAGGATTCCTGCCGTGCTTTGAATATGCATTTTCCGTTGTTTCCTCCGAATAATGCTGTATTTTTCCATATTTACCCCCGTGATCGAAAGAAAAATATCTGTGATACCTGTCATTTCCGTCATCTGCCGATGGTGTCATATTACCGCAATAAGGAGCTGCCGTACTGACAGCTCCTTATTATTTCAAGGCAGCCAATAGATCCCGGCTGCAATTCAGGTCACTTCTTTATGAGAAGAGCTCCCATTGCACCGATGACCAGACCTATTATACCATATATGATCGAGGATAAACCTCCCGATGATGATGCAGAGAATGTGCTTCCGTAACCGGGAGCGGTCATCTCCGCATCGGCAGGAACAGATCTGTATTCTACAGTATCCTCGGTCCAGCCTGCATAGAGGGTGATGTCATAATCGATCTTCTGTGAGAAATCATACGGGGTGCCTGTTCCGGAAGATGAAGTATACCAGCCTGTGAACATGGAACCGCTCCTGTAGCAGGTGGGAGCGTTTGCGTAGCTGCCCTTGCGGATAGTCTGGGGAGATACATACGCTCCGCCGTTTGAATCGAACGATACGGTCACATATGTTTCAGCCTCGCTCCAGCGTGCATACAGCGTGATGCTGCTGTTCAGGGGTGAGAGATTATAGGGTGTTGTGCAGGCACTGTCGGTATACCAGCCCTCAAATGAGCATGATGATTTAGTGGGACTGGGAAGATAGGAGATATAGCTTCCTGCCTGGACTGCAACGGGAGAACAGTATGAGCCGCCGTTGGTCTCGAATGTAACGGTATATGTGCTGTCCGACCACTTTGCATAAAGCGTGGTATTGCTGTAAACAGGAGCCGTATCCTGTGCTCTGCGTGTGAAGCTGCTGTCATAATACCAGCCTTCAAATGTATAGCCGCTCCTGTAGCAGGTCGGGAAGCGTGAGATGCATTCTCCTTCATTTACAGTCATGGAAGCAACATAGTCGCCGCCGTTGGTATCGAATGTAACGGTATAAGCATTTGATACCCACTTTGCATAAAGCGTCATATCACTGTAAACAGGTGCTGTATCCTGTGCTCTGCGTGTGAAGCTGCTGTCATAATACCAGCCGTCGAATCTATAGCCGTTTCTGTAGCAGGAGGGGAACTGTCTGATATATCCGCCGTCGCTTACCGTCATAGGAGCAACATAATCGCCGCCGTTTGTATAGAACGATACAGTGTGAGAATCAGCCACCCACTTTGCATAGAGCGTTATGTCACTGTTGACGGGTACTGTATCCTGTGCCCTGCGGGTGAGGCTGCTGTCATAGTACCAGCCATCGAATCTATAGCCGTTTCTGTAGCAGGAGGGGAACTGTCTGATATATCCGCCGTCATTTACCGTCAGCGGAGCAACATAGTCGCCGCCGTTGGTATAGAACGAAACAGTGTGAGTGCCTGATACCCACTTTGCATAAAGAACAGTGTCTTCACGTATCGCTATCGTATCCTGAGCCCTGCGTGTGAGAGCACTGTCATAATACCAGCCGTCGAATTTATATCCGTTTCTGTAGCAGGAGGGGAACTGCCTTATATAATCGCCGTCATTTACCGTCAGCGGAGCAATATAATCGCCGCCGTTCGTATTGAAAGTGACAGTATGCGCGATCCTGTCAGTCGGCTTGAGCGTCTTGCCTGCAATATTATTGGCATTGGCAGCCGTGTTTGTATTGCCTATACTGAAGTTGTTTGCGAAAGAGACCATCCCGCTGTAGGATGTTGCGAATATCGAATCCGAGGGAGTGCTCCATCCGAGCATGATCGCTGACCCGGATGAGGAATAACCGCTTCCGATACCTGCGGCATTTGGACCGCCTGCTGCACTGACATTTCCGCCGAGTATCCTGACCTCACAGCCTCTGTCTTTCATACCGCTGCCTATACCTGCGCCGTACTGACCGCCGTTTGCGCTGACAGTGCCGCCTCTGATCTCGATATATCCGCCGTTTCCGCCGATACCGGGAGCATTTCTGCCTCCGTTTGCATATACCGTGCCGCTGTTTATGCGGATGCTTCCGCAGAGATTTCCGTTTTCGCTTCCGATACCCGCATTATTGTCGCTTGATGTGCGGTTGGAACCGTTTGTCGTACCGGCGAACAGTACGCCGCCGTTTCCGCTGATATCCAGAAAAGCTCCGCCCGGGACCGTAATGCCGTCAGAAGCGGTAAGAACAGCATTTTTAGAAAGAATAAGGTTTGTATTCCCCGAAACATAAAGTCTCTCGGAAAGACTTATATTATCCAGAACGACATATGTCCCTTCGTCAAGCTGTGCAGTACGGGCTGTCACCGGCAGTGCGGGGGTAAATGTCGTCTCATGCCTGTATGTATTTGATGAAACGCCGGAATTGTATGCCTTGCCGACGTCTGTCTGTGCAAAAATGCTGTTGAATTTAATATTGGCGGATATCGAAGTGGAATATATCCTGTCGTTAAGGTTCGTCCAGCCGATACGCATTTCATCCACTGCGATACCCTCGGCATTCCTGCCGCCGGCTGCGTATAAAGAGCCTCCTACGATATTGAGCGTTGCATTTGCACCGCTGATACCGCATATGCCGTTTTCCGCAGTCACGTTCTTTCCGTTCGTTGTTCCGGCATAAAGAGTTCCCTTTGCATCGGGAGCACTGTATGTCGTGAGTGAACTGCCGCTGAGCAGTTCTATTCCCCCTCTGGCGGTAAAGCTGCTTTTGTCGGTGAATATAAGGCTGACATCACCTTTTACAATAACGCGGGAATCAACGGTAATATTGCCGCTTATCACATACCATCCCTGAGTGAGCTCGGTCGAATGTGAATCGGGGACAATGAAGTCGCTGCAGACAAGTACATTGCCGTTTCCGTCGAGGTATTCACCCATGTCTGCGGCACTGGCTTCGATCACGGTACCAGGAAAGATCTGACCCTTGTTTTCCGGTGCAATACAGGGAACGGCTGCAATGACAGCTACAGCCGCTATGCAGGAGAGAGTTCTTTTCAATGTGTTCATCTGATATCTTCCTTTCTGCTGTTCTTATGGATATATCGAAAATCCTGTCATATCCTTTATCGGTGTCTGATTATAGCACAGCATATAATGACTGTCAATCACCGCTCCGGTTAAAAATGCGTTAAAATGCATTTTTCGGCATTTTTTACAAGCGGTTTTTTATCCGCAGACGCAAAGCGGTGCACTATATATGCTCAGCCGGTCTTCTCCGATGTTCCTTTCCATCTGCGGACAGCATTCACGGTGAGCGGGACATACACTGCCGCAGGCATAACAAACGCTGCCGGACTGTATTCAGACTGGACAAGCACATTGAATGAAGCGTGGAATATAAAAGCGGCTATCAGCAGGGAAAAAGTCCCGCAGAAGAACAGCTTTCTCCTTTTCCTGATGAAGCTTATCCCCATGCCTATGGCAGCGGTGCAGGCTCCGTGCATCAGAGCAGCTCCGATAACACGGGCAAGCGCCCATTCAAGAGAAACACTGTTCAGATTCTGGATAAGTATCACGGAATTCTCAAGTATCGCAAAGCCTATGCCTTCTGCAAAGGCTATCGGGATAAGTATATCCCTGTCATCCGAACATACTGCGGCATAGAAAAGCACAGGCAGCGTTTTGAGAAGTTCCTCGGATATGGGCGTTATCGTTGTTGTTACATACATCATGTCGCCGTCAAACAGTCCGAGAAGGTATGTATTCACATCTCCGGCGATATGACAAATCAGTGCGCCTGTTATCATAAATCCGAGAAACAGTCTCGAACGCTTGTCCGGGAATATCAGTATCATCGGGAGCATCGGCAGAGCTATACAGATAAACAGGACAGTTGTCATGTGCTCCATTTCCGCACCCCCTTATCCATTACAGGGACAAACAGGACGGAAAGTATGCACCGGATGATGACCACCGCAGGCAGCAGATCGTTTCTGCCGTAAGCAGATATGAGCATCTCAGCCATACACATCACGGCATATATGAGAGCGAGCACGTTGAACAGCCGCAGACACTTCACCACTCCGTAATCTATATCGGGTATGATAATATGCTTGAGATGAAAATATCCGGCAGCTGCCACGGATAATGTCACTATCCCGTCTGTGAACTTCTCGGCATTTGATGCAGGACTCAGAAGTATGAGGATATACAGTCCAGCCGTCAGTATCACCGACAGAAATGCCAGTGCACGGTATTTCATAAAACTGTTGCTGCCGTCATCAACAAGAGAATCTATCTGTCCGTAATTTGAAGAGAAGAAAAATGCAAATGCCCCGACTGTACCGAGACAGCCTACATGGAATATCCCTCTTACGGGCAGACCCGTTATCATTCTCATGAAGGTATATCCATGGCCAAGCATGATGCAGGCTGTTCCGAGAACTATCATCGAAGCATAAAGCGGTTTGTGCGGTCTGAGATATTTCGTCGCACCCGACAAAAATCCCAGACATGCGGATACAGCAGCGGCAAGCTGCAGAAGAACAAAAGTATTCATGATATTATATCAAATTTCCACCTGTATAATAATTATAGTTATACTACGCGCTGCAAAGCCGCATCAGCGGCTGCGGGCAGTATATTTCAATAGCCTGATCCAGAAACCTTTAAGACACATGAGGAAGAAATACGGATATTTCTCTGAGTTCCTGTCGTATCTATTATCGGTGTCTGATTATAACACAGCGTATGCTGATTGTCAATCACCGCTCCGGTTAAAAACTGTATTTTCGTAAGTATCATACAATTTTTTTTATTTTTCTGCAGGTATGTTCTCAATTTTCCGGCGAAAGATAATATTGATTTTTCTATGAGTTATGGTATAATATAAAAGTAACACAGATTATTACAGCTTGTATGAAAGGATCTGTTCATGCTGTTAGGATATTTGCAAGCCAACTTTATGGCGCTTATGATACTGTTCTCTCTGTCAGCGGTAATGATCGTGAACAGAAAGGTCAGGATACCTGCCGCAAAACTGTTCCCGATGGCAATAATCCTTATCTTTATGATATCTGTATCGGATCATATCAGTGTTTATGCAGAGAAGATCATTCTTGAAAAAGCAGTGCCCGATCTTGATTTTTACAGGACGATCAGATATCAGACTTCGATATTGTCATATATCCTGCGTCCGGTCATAATAATGGTGGAACTGTTTCTGATAAAACCGGACAACACCAACAGCAAACTTATAATAGTTCCCGCACTGATAAACGGTATCATCTATGCTTCTGCGCCTTTCCTGAACGGCAGCGTATTTGTTTTCGATTATTACAATGATCATTTCAGAAGAGGTCTTCTCGGGTATTCGATATTTGTAACGCAGTTTCTGTATCTGATCCTTCTGTTATCATATTCTGTCAGTTTTTTTCGCAGATCGAACCACAATAAATTTGTTATAATCCTTGTCATAGCACTCATTGCTGTGATAACATCCCTGTTTGAAGTGAATAATATCATTACCGGATATGCGACTCCTATAACCGCTTTGTCCGTGTTCCTGTATTATACGTATCTTCTTACCGTATATCAGCAGGAGATACATGATTCGGTCGCTCAAAAGGATCTTCGCATAGCGCAGGATCAGATAATGATACTGCGCAACCAGATACAGCCGCACTTCATATTCAATACGCTGGGCATAATACGTTCGCTTGCAAAGCGTGACAGTGCAAAGGCTGTCGAAAGCATAGACAAATTTTCCGAATATCTCAGGATGAATATCCGCGCTATACAGTCCGATCTTAATATACCATTTGACAAAGAGCTTGAAAATGCGGAGATATACCTTTCGCTTGCCCAGATGGATGTATCGCGCAAATTCGATGTGGTATATGATCTCCGCGACACGGATTTTTCCATACCGCCTCTTTCGCTTGAACCGCTGATAGAGAATGCGGTGCGCCACGGTCTTGATATGTACGGAGGGACGATCACCGTCTCATCGTTCAGGGACGGCGGGAATATTATAATAAGTGTTTCCGACAGCGGTGTCGGTAAAAACAATCTTACGGAAAAGGAATCCGGAAGGCTTGGCGTGGGTATAGAAAATACCCGCAGAAGGCTTGAGCTCCAGTGCAAAGGAAGGCTGGAGCTGGATATCAGTGAAAACGGTTCGACAGCAAGGATAATAATCCCCGATGACCGGAG
>JAILFE010000003.1 GCA_024697725.1 Oscillospiraceae bacterium | reverse complement strand
ATCTTCCGCTCTGGTCAAGATCAGAGCTGCCGATTATCGCATGAGAGATATGTATATTATTCCTTTGCACAAGAAGTCCTGCAAAGCTTCCTCCCAGCGATGAGCCATACACGATATCGACACTTTCGCCAAGCTTGTTTTTCACGAAACGTTCTATCTTTCGGGTGATATCCGTCATACTTGTAAATTCCCTGCCGCTGCCGTCAAATCCGTCATAATCAACGCCGATAACACGGAAATGTTTTGCAAGCAATGGTATCACCTGTGAAAAGTTGCTTTTCACATTACAGCATGTACCGGGCAGGAGCAGAAAAGTCTTTTTGTTATTTTTTCCGTATATATAATATCTCATAATATGCTCCGATCGTATTTTATAAGTATAGTTATTTTTTTAGACTATATCTGAAATCGCAGAAGTCTCCGCCGTCTGCTATAGTTTTTGTTCGCACAAGCTTTACACCCATCATATCAGCCATAATAAAATCCAGTCTGCACAAATATTTTGCTATCTCAAAGCATCCCTCATCACGGCATATCTTGCATATACCGCATTCATGATAATCATATCCGAGATCAAATTTATCGCATTTCGGCAGCACATCTACAACCCAGTTGTTCTCATTCCTACGCTTTTTACTCTCCTCTGCCCATTTCATACGGACAGAGATATTTTTTTCATCAAGATACTGTTCGGCAGTTCCGAGTTTCTTTTTGAACAACTTGTTGTTTTTCAGCGCATCGGCTATGATCTCATAGTTCTGCTCGGGGGATAATCCCGAACACCTGTTCATTGCAATGAAATATATCCCCATAATGTATGATGCAAGCAGCTTGTCATCGTTCATATCCTTTGCACGGAGAGTTATCCTTTTGTGTTCAAGCTGAATTTTGACTCTTGCCGCTTTTGATACATCGTGTTCTTTATATCCCTTCTGACAGGCATTGTGAAAGAAATGCCCCATAAACCATGCTTTGAATGAATACTTCATCTATATCACCTATTTTCTGTAAAAATGAAAATCGCAGCAGGTGCCGCCCATACCAAGAGTCTGTGTACGAGTGAAACCAAGTTTATTAAGTCCTCCGTAGGTTATATCATCCACCTCACAGAATGCTCTGCACAGCTCGGGACAGCCAAATTCCACACAGGCATTGTGCCACAGGCAGTTTGTGATGGTGATATCGTAATAGTCCATGCCCTCTTTTTGAGTGCTTACCTGCAGATCGGTAGTTCTCATGATCTTCAGAAATGTTTTGCTGTACGCCCTGTAAAATCCGGGGAATTTCTCCAGAAAAGAAGTACTATCGTGCTTTTGCCGGCCTATTACCTCGATCATATATTTACGGGTAAGCTCATATGCCTTGCCCGACAGTTCATTATCCTGCTGAAAGGCTTTATACAGTGCAATACGGGGGATTATAGTCGCGGTCAGTGTCTTCATCTGATTTGGCGTTCTGCCCGACAGCTTTGATATACATTCGTTAAATATCCGTTTCTGTACTGTAGATATACGAGAGCCTGCCTTCTTTCCGACTGCTTTTATCAGCCATTTCTCTATCTGTTTTTGCTGATCCATAGGGTTATTATCCTTTCATACCTGTACTGCACTTGTGTTAAAATATCCCGCTATAAGTTTCATAACCTCAGTGAATGCAGGCTTACATCCGGGGGATAGAATACTGTAAAGCATAGCAATGGTGCATACCCTTTCCTACATGGATAACGCACTTTGCTCCTGCTTTTCTGTAACTTTCCGCATAGCTCGGCGCAAAGGCATACAGAGTTTCTGCACTTCCGTAATAAAAATGTGTTTCTGGCGCATTTCTGAAATCCCCGTGCGCCGTTGCAAGATATTTTTCAGGAATATCTCTGCCGTGACACATTATCTCCCTTGCAAGACACATATATTCTGCAGGTATCATAGTATCCTCTTTGTCAAGTGCCTCTATCGCTCTTTTTTCCTTTTCGGTAACAGGAACACCTCCGGGTGAAACAGGAACGGCAAATCCGGGCATAGGGATGTTTTCTCCGCTGTCATTCAGCTCATTTATGTATGTGATAAGATCGAGTATCATCTCACCTCCCGAAGGAAAGCCAAGAAGAACGATGTTTTCGGGTCTGTAGTATCCGAGCATTTCCTTATAGCAGTCAAATATCATAAGCACATTTTCAAACATGTCATGCTCATGACACAGAGGATAATAAGGGAACCATATATCGGCATACACAGTTTTGGCGATCTTTCTTGAAAGTCCTACATCTGCTTTGTAGGAACCAATTATCATCCCTCCGCCGAATACAAAAAGCACCGCATTATCCCTGCGTGTTTTCTCAATATTGATCTCGAGACAGTGATACCTTTCCTGTATAACATGGTCGGTATAGTGTGCTTTTGTGTCCACTGGCATTACAAAGCTGCGTTTTTTATTCGTCTTTACAGCTTTTGCAAGAACTTCCTCTTTTGTACCCATAAGACTGCACTTATCAGCGAAGGTATCTTCGGGTATCTGTCGACAGCATCCATAGCAGCCTGTGCTGTTTCAGGCGCCACCTTCTCAGCTATACAGCGGTATACCATCGGCTTTATACAGGCGGCTGCATGGAAAAGCAGGCCTGTGTATGCACCGATGAATGTGCATATTTTCATAAGCATACCGATCACATTATTGTTCTGTGAAATGATATTACTAAGTGTCCACAACGTAAGATATGTCCCTGGCTGACCTATGCATGACAGCCAGAAAGCTTTATCAAAATGTCTGTCATCGACCTGTGTCCACCATTTGGATATTTTTCCTACACTTTTCGCATCCACAGGATCGTTCTTTTTTCCTGACCACGCAAGAGGAACATCAGCTCTTGCACAGAGTATTCCGCTCAAAACGCCTATGATACCGATGATGATATTCTTCATTTACTTTCTCGCAATAACGACTATCCAAGGCTTCTTCCTATGATGAAATACTCTTACCTCCGAAAATCCAGCCTTTTTCAGTGCTGTGCCGATCTCCTGTGCAGTGTAACACTTCATTCCTTCTATGATCTTTTCAAAGCCGAGACTCGCCTTGTCTGTACCATCACTTTCATTAACGATCATGAATGTACCGCCAGTTTTCAATATCCCGGCTACCTGCTCAAAGCAGTTCACAAGATTTTTCCAGAAATAAACCGTCTCAAAGGCAGTTGCAAGGTCATAGTGCTCTTTTTCAAGGTCAAGTGCCGATACATCGCCCTGCTGTACTGTACATCTTCCTGCATCTACCGTAGACTTATTGTACTCAGCTGCCTTTTCTACCGACAGCGAAGAATAATCAACTGCTGTAAGATGTGAATCGGGAAAACGTTTCATCAGCTCGCCTGCATTTCTTCCGCCGCCGCAACCAAGCTCTGCAATATTTTTAGGTGAGATATCCTTCAGATATGACATTCCCCAGTCAGCCATCTTCGCATGACCGTTGTTCATGCCGTTGAGCATCATTTTACCGAGAAAACCCTCCGGTTTCCTTGTCTGGCTTACATACTTTTTAAATAATCCCATTTCTATACCTGCTTTCATATCAGATCGATCGTTACTTTTTATCCTGAAACAGAAATCACAGCATTTATCACCTCTGCCGAGGGTTCCTTTTCGCTCAAAGATAACATCGTTCTTCATATTGCCGAATGATATATCATCCTGAATACATACTGCTGTACAAACCTCTTTGCAGCCAAGCTTATCAAATGTCTCCACATACGGGAAGGTAATCAGATCATATCGCTTTTCGTGGTTTGTATTGCAATGCCATTTCCTTTTGAAGCCTGCTTTCTCACTGAATATTATCCCTGTGATAAGTCCTGCGATTTTCATAAAAACCGATGGCGGCAATCTACCGATCTTTCTGTTTTTTGCGACAGATGCAGAAGTCATAGCTTCGGCAATGAGATCTACAGCATCATCTTTACCGATCATCTCAGATAAAGGCATATAAAGAGCAGCAATAGCTACAGCGCCCATTATATGGGTTCTGCGTATTCCTTTCTCTTTGCAGTAATAGTTCTTATATTTTTTCTGTAAGTCTGTGGCTTTATCGAAAAGAGCTTCTGTTTGTACAGTTCCTGCCCGTTCGCTCATTTTTATATATACACCCGTCCAACCGCAGGACTTCTGAATTACCGTAAATCTTCTTCTCATTTCTTCAGATACTTTATATAATTCCTGTACCCTTCCTGTGCCTCCTCGACCAAAGGCAGCATCGCATAGGAGTGATACATACCATCACCGATCTCAAGAGTAACATTAACTCTGAACTCTTCAAGGCGTTTCTTTATAGATTCTGCTCCTGCAAGAAAGAGTTCATCCCCGCCAAAGCTCATGTATACATCTTTTACGCCTGTATAGTCACCGAGCTGGAGATATTTCATATAATCCGGTACTTCTTTACCGCCTGTCATGCCCTCCCATACCGTTTCAACAGCTTTCATACTCATAATAACATCTGTTTCTTCCTGCTTTAAGGCAAGCTGCTTTTCTTCGGCTGTAAGATACAATGTCCCAGGAGAACCTGCATATATCTTTCCAGGCTGAGGAATACCTTCACTCATATCATTGATGTAGGATGTGAGCCCTATTGCAAGATTACCGCCGGAAGAACCGCCCGCAAAGCATATATTTTCGGATTTGTATCGCTTCAGTGTACGCTTGTACAGCTCATACACCATAGCATACACATCGGGAGGTGTACCGCCCGTGAATATTATCGGGAAATACGGCAGAACTATATCTGCATTGCATTCCTTTGCCAGTTTGATAAGTGACTTTGTCTGTGCAGGCTGGGGGTATTTCAGCAGTCCTCCACCTACAAGATATATCACAAGCCTGTTGCATGGCGCTTTATGCCTGTAATAAACCACTGCAGAGCCGTTTACCCTTCCTGTTGTAATATCAAGCTCAGGATCGTACATATCGGGGATATTCTCTCCCTTATAGGCAAGTCTGAATATTTTTTGCGTTTTTTCTGTCGGCGCTGCCATTATCTTTTTGGCGGGCAATAGTCCGAAAGCTTTCAGCAAAAGCTTGTATTTAAGTGACCTTTTCATTTGAATGCCCTCTCTCCCATATCAGCATTATCCCAAACCATATTATCATGCTTTCACTCATAAGTCCGTTGGTAAACCCAAGGCGAAATGCACTTACAGGCATCAGCATTGATACACATTTCAATACTCCGAATATTACAAGAACATTCGTAAATGCCATCCATTTCGGAAACACTGTTCTGTCAGCCACCTGAAGATAAAACCAATATATGAAAACCGGCATCATCACAGCCTCGGACAGAGGTACAAGCCATACTACACAACCATAAAGCCCTTCACATACTGAAACAGCTTCATTTTCATATCCATTATCGTTCATCCATGAAAACAGCATAAGAATCATTACATAGAAAAGATGAAGAGCTATCCATGGTGTAAGACCGAACGCATCCAGATAATGATATATCCTTTTATCCCGTTGTTGTTTTATGTATCCTTCTACTGAGAATAAAGCGATCCCATATAGAATAATACCCGGAAACGCTAAGAACATTGCGAGATCATATCGCCACACAGGAATATTTGATGTTCCGGTCGTCAACCATGACAGTTTGCCAATGTATGAAGGATCACCATACATCATCAACCAGTCGGCACTGCCATAACAAAGGCAACCCAATATCCCACAGATCAGAGCTACTGTATTATTCTGTTTATTGACCATAATATCCTCTCAAATCTTTATGTATCTTTCAACATTTGTATATAAGCGACAGCCCAGTTAGCATATAACAACCCTCAGGCAAAAATAATCATTTAATACCTACAAGCAAAGTCGAACCGCTTAGCGCCATAAGCTTTGCTTCAATCGGTGTCATGAATTTACCGTTTGTAGTGTCGATAAGCTCGACTTTTTCATATCCTTCCGAACGCAGTTCATCTGCAAAAGCTTCCATATCACCATATCTGCCTTTTGACATGATATCGTGAATTACAAATCTGCCGCCTTTTTTCAGAACACGCAATGTTTCACGAAGAAGCTCCTGTTTATTCACGCCAGCGATATTATGATAAACATAGTTGCTTGTCACCGTATCGAAATACTCATTTGGAAAATCAAGGCTGCATGCATCTCCGTGCATGAATTCGGCATTCAATACTCCCTCAGCTTCCGCATTATTCTCACAAAGTGTTTTACTGAATGAAGCATATTCCTTGCCCCAGCGGTCTATCCCGATCATTTTTGCATTTGGATTTCTTTTCGCGCAGGCAATAGTAAGCGCTCCGCTGCCGCAGC
>JAILFE010000415.1 GCA_024697725.1 Oscillospiraceae bacterium | reverse complement strand
CCGCGTGAGCGGAACAAGACGGAGGCCGGCGAAGTCCGGTCGGGAAGGATCGGCCATGGAGGAGAAAAAGAAAAAAGGATTCCATCTGGAATACTGGCAGCTCATGGCGATCTTTCTGATCAGTTACGATCTGCTGGCGATCCATGCTGCGTATTTCGGCGCGCTCTGGCTGCGCTTTGACTTCGTGTTCTCGCGCATCCCGCCGGAGTACATCCTGCCCTACCGCCGCTTCATCACGCCCTATGCCGTCGGCTGCGTCGTCGTGTTCTGGTTCTTCCGCATGTACCGCGGGATGTGGAGCCTCGCCGGGCTGAAGGAACTCCTGCAGGTCCTGGAGGCCTCGCTTATCACCTCGCTGCTCCACGCCGTGCTCATCACGGTCCTTATTCAGCGCATGCCGATCTCCTACTATGTGCTCGGCGCGGTGTTCCAGGCGATCTTTCTCTCCGTGCTGCGCTTTCTGCCGCGTCTGCTCTCCTACGAGCGCATACGGCAGCGCGGGAACGACGAGACCGCGGACCGCGTCATGCTGATCGGCGCGGGCGCCGCCGGGCAGATGATCCTGCACGACGTGATGAGCAACGGCAGCACGAACGACCGCATCGTCTGCGTCATCGACGACAATGCCAACAAGTGGAACCGCGACATCGACGGGGTGCCCGTCGTCGGCGGACGGGAGGATATCCTGGCGGCCGTGGAGCGCTACCACGTCAACAAGATCTTTTTCGCGATCCCGAGCGCCACGGCGGAGCAGAAGCGCGATATCCTGAACATCTGCAACGAGACCAACTGCGAGCTCAAGCAGCTGCCGGGCCTCTATCAGTTCGTACTGGGCGAGGTCAGTGTGAGCGCGATGAAGGACGTCTCGGTCGAGGACCTGCTCGGGCGCGAGCCCATCCAGACGGAGCTGAAGGAGGTCTTCGATTTCGTCCACGGGAAGTCCGTGCTGGTCACGGGCGGCGGCGGCTCCATCGGCAGCGAGCTCTGCCGGCAGATCGCCGCGCACGGCCCGCGACAGCTCATCATCCTCGACATCTATGAGAACAACGCCTACGATATCCAGCTCGAGCTGCGCGAGAAGTATCCGGAGCTCGATCTGAAGGTCCTGATCGGCTCCGTGCGCGACAGCGGACGGATGATGTCCCTCTTCGAGGAATACCGCCCGCAGCTCGTCTATCACGCGGCCGCGCACAAGCACGTTCCGCTCATGGAGGACAGCCCCTGCGAGGCGATCAAGAACAACGCCATCGGCACATACAAGACCGCTTATGCGGCAATGGTACACGGCTGCAAGCGGTTCGTGCTCATCTCTACGGATAAGGCGGTCAATCCGACGAATATCATGGGTGCGAGCAAGCGGCTCTGCGAAATGATAATCCAGAGTTTCGATACGAAGATCAAAGCAGGCAGAGCGGCGGATATCCCTCAGCTGTTCACCCATTACACCGAGAACGGCAGAGAACAGCTTGACCCGAAGGAGAATCCCGGGCTGTTTGCGAACATCAGGACAGAGTTTGTGGCTGTGCGCTTCGGAAACGTGCTCGGCTCGAACGGGAGCGTTATCCCGATCTTCAAAAAGCAGATCGAGAACGGCGGTCCCGTTACGGTCACTCACCCCGATATCATCCGCTACTTCATGACTATACCCGAAGCAGTGAGCCTTGTTCTCCTTGCGGGGACAAACGCGAAAGGCGGCGAGATATTTGTGCTTGATATGGGCTCTCCCGTCAAGATCGACACTCTCGCGAGAAACCTTATCCGCCTTTCGGGGCTCAGACCCGATGTTGATATCATGATCGAATACACGGGGCTCCGTCCGGGCGAAAAGCTCTATGAGGAAAAGCTCATGGCGGAGGAAGGCATCAGGAAGACCGAGAACGAGAAGATACATATCGGCTGTCCGCTGAAATTTGACGTGGATATGTTCCTTGAAGATCTTGACGGGCTCATGGAGGCGGCATATATGAACCGCCGCGATATAAAGCAGCTCGTTGCGGGCATGGTCAGCACCTACCACCAGGAGGGCGTTGAGGCTGTGGACGGCGAGACCTACAGGAAACTGCTTAAAGAGAGCGAGCTTGTAGCGGTCGGGGCGGGTGAGAACGACTGATATACTGCCATCTGGGATAAGTCTGAAAAAATACAGCATACTGTGTTGAAACGAAGACAGCACAGTATGCTTTTTTGTTGCAGTTATGCCGTATTTGACATTTCCGCCGATATCTGTTATACTTCTCTTGTACATCCGCTGTATTTGTATAAGTGAGGCTTTTGATATGGACAGAAAGATACTTATAGTCGATGATGATAGCGACATTTCAGATATAATATGTGATTTCCTCCGCGGCTGCGGCTACAGTACGAGCCATGCCCGCGATGCGGAGGAGGCTTTCCGGCTGCTCGGAAGTCAGAGCTTCAGCCTTGTGCTGCTCGATATCAATCTACCCGATGCAACGGGCTTTGAGATATGCTCCGAGCTGCGGCGCGTTTCGCAGGTGCCTGTGATATTTGCGAGCGCAAGGACAGCCGAGGACGACAGGATAACAGGCTTTGATACCGGCGGAGATGATTATCTGCCCAAGCCCTATTCCATGAAGGAGCTGCTCTCGAGGATAAATGCGCTCATGCGAAGGGTATACGGCTGCGAGGATATCTCGTTCGGGGACGTGAAAATAAATGCCGCGAGCAGGACAGTCACCAAAGGCGGCAGGAAGATAGAGCTTGCCAACCGTGAGTTCGATCTGCTTTTGTGCCTGTGCAGGAACAAGAATACCGCCGTTTCCAAGGATAAGCTGATATCGGAGGTGTGGGGCGCGTTTTCCGAGGTCGAGCCGTCCACGCTCACCGTACATATACGCTGGCTCCGTGAGAAGCTCGAGGATGACCCCGCCGCTCCCGTGCATATCAAGACAGTGTGGAAGCTCGGTTATATGCTGGAGGACAAATAATGAAAAAGCTCATTGCTGCCGCTTTTACAGCGGCTTTGTTGCTTATTGTGATATCGGCTGCCGCGTATTATAAGGATATCACCGAAGAGGACAACAGAGGGAGCTATGTCGTCGCTCTCAATGAGATAGAAAAGCTGTGTGGGCAGGACAGCACAAAGGCTGCGTCTGCCGCCGCTGAGCTGAAAGAGCGTATATCGGCGGAGGTGTCCGTGAAAAGACCGTCCGTGATACCGCTCATGTGTGTGATATGCATAATCTTCCTTGCGGGGACGTGCCTGTACTTCTGTCTTACGATAATAAAGCCGTTTCACAGACTGTCCCGGTTCGCGGAGAATGTTGCACGCGGCGAGCTCGATATCCCGCTAGAATATGAGCGAACCAATTATTTCGGGAAATTCACATGGGCGTTCGACAGTATGCGCAACGAGATAAAACGCGCCAGAGAGTGTGAAAAGGAAGCCATAGCGAACAATAAAACAGTCATAGCAACGCTTTCTCATGATATAAAGACACCTGTCGCTTCGATAAGAGCATATGCCGAGGCGCTTGAGATGGGTATTGCGGATTCTCCCGAAAAGGCAGCGGGATATGCCGCTGTGATGATGCGCAAGTGCGATGAGGTCTCGAAGCTCACATCCGATATGCTCACACATTCTCTCTCCGACCTTGACAAGCTCGTCATGCATCCCGAAAGCTTCGAGCTTTTCTCGTTTGTGGAGGAATGTGTTTCCGAGCTTTCGCCCGATAAAAGCTCCGTTTTTGAAAAGCCTCTCTATACCGTGGATGTGTATGCCGACAGGATGCGCATAGCACAGGTCATCGAAAATATCATATCCAATGCACAGAAATACGCAAAGAGCGGTGTGAAAATAACCGCAAGCCGCACGGAGGATGACGTTATCCTGCGTTTTTCGGACAGCGGCGGGGGTATCCCGGATGAGGATATGCCGTTTGTAAAGAACAGATTCTACCGCGGAGGGAATACGGATAACGAAAGCGGCGCGGGGCTCGGTCTGTATATAGTGAATTATATAGTATCCCAGTCGGGCGGAGAGCTGAAGCTTGCAAACAAAAACGGCGGGCTGGAAGTGACCGTTTCGCTACCAGTAAATAATTCTGATTCTCCTTAAGGATTTCATAATATCTTTGGTGATAGAATATGTACAAAGGCAATGAGGAAAGGTTGTTAGGAAAGGATGAGGTGCAATGAAAAAAACTATCCTCTCTGCAAAAGGGGTCTGCAAGTCGTTTGCGCATAACGGCTCGCAGGTGCATATTCTGACAGGACTCGATGCGGAGATATACGAAGGAGATTTTACTGTGATAATGGGCGCGTCCGGCTCCGGAAAATCCACTACTCTCTATGCGCTCAGCGGCATGGACAGAGCAACGGGAGGGAGCGTTATCTATAACGGCGAGGATATCGTGAAGATGAGCGAGAACAAGCTCTCCTCGCTGCGCCATAAGGATTTCGGATTCGTGTTCCAGCAGATGCATCTGGTCAGCAATCTCACTCTGTACGAGAATATCACCGTACCGGGGTATCTCAATAAGGAACGCCGTGCCGCCGATGTGGATAAACGCGCAGAGGAGCTCATGGAGAAAATGGGCATCGCGCATATCAGAAAGCATCTCCCGTCGCAGTGCTCGGGCGGTGAGCAGCAGCGCTGCGCGATCGCAAGAGCGGTCATCAATGACCCGAAGCTCCTTTTTGCCGATGAACCTACAGGAGCGCTCAACAGAAAGAACACCGCAGAAGTGCTCGATCTTCTCACCGATCTCAACCAAAACGGTCAGAGCATACTCATGGTGACACATGATGTAAGAGCCGCCTGCCGTGCAACAAGACTTATCTATATCGAGGACGGCAGGATAGCGGGCGATCTCGATCTCCCGCCGTATGACCCGAAGGATGAAAAGAGCCGTGAAACGCAGATAAGCTCATGGCTCTCATCCATGCAGTGGTGAGGTGAGAGCATGAGGAGCGTATTAAAGCTCGTATGGGCAAATATCATCCATCACAAGGGCTCGTTCAAGGGGATAATATTCCTGATGATGATACTCACATTCTCTTTTGCGGGAACTGTCAGCAACAATGACGATCTCAATGCCGCGCTCGACAGATGCTTTTCCGAGAATGAATTCGGCGACCTTCTGATAGAGATATCCGACGAACTGTTCACCGATGATATGAGGTCATATCTCGAAAGCAGCGAGCATATAGAAAAGATATCGTATGAAAATGGACTGAGACTGCTTTCCATGATAAGAGCAGGCGGCAGGGAGATAGATACTCCGGTATATCTTTATGCCTATCACAGCGGCATCAGGGTGTTCAATGAAAAGGCGGACGGATATCTTGAAAGCACCGCGCCCGCAGCGGGGGAGATATATCTTCCGTATAAGATGAAGAGTCTTCCGGGTATAGAGATCGGCGGCACAATAGAGCTGTGCGCAAAGGGCAGCTACAGCGAGAGCTTCACGATAAAGGGTTTTATCGAGGATCCGATATACGGCAGTGTCATTATATCCGATGCGAACTGCTATATCAGCACCGATGAATTTGACAGGCTCGCCTCGGAAAAGACCGACAGCATCACGGATGAACGGAAGGATATCATCAGGCAGACAGATATACATATCCATATCTCCGACGGTACTGCTCCCGCCGAACTCAAAAAGCAGGTATCCCGTGAGAGCGATATCATCGACTATTCGTTCTTTTCCGCCACCAAGGAGCATATACGCAATTACACCGAGCTTGTTTCCAAGATAGGCACAAGGGGAGTGTATGCATACACGGCGCTGATGATAGTTATAGTGCTCATCGTGATGCACAACAGCATATCTTCTTCCATAGATATGGAGTATACCTCCCTCGGCATACTGCGTTCGCAGGGATTTACTGTGCGGCAGATAAGGCTCGTGTATATCATACAGTATATCGCAGCGCTTGTCATAGGCGCGGTGCTGGGGCTCATCGCAGCGATACCGATATGCCATGTGCTGATAGGTATGTGGATGAATATAACGGGTATACTCACCTCAAGAGCCGTATCGTTCGTAAAATGCGGTGTGCTGTGTGTATGCATAATACTGATAAGCCTTGTGTTCGTAGCCGCGGCGACAGCAAAGATATCAAAGATATCGCCTGTCCGTGCGATATCGGGCGGAGCTGAGGACGTGTATTTCGACAGCAGGCTGAATATCGGTATAAAAAGACCGCTCCCAATATTTCTTGCGCTGCGTCAGATCACCTCGCATATCGGCGGATATATAGGAATGACTGTGATCGTCACGCTCATGGTGTTCTTTGTCATGACGCTGTTTTCACTGATAAGCGGCTTTGACCCCGATATGATAATACCCGATATCGGGAGCGATATAACGGTAAAAACTTCTGCCGTGAACTTTGACGAGGTGCCGGACATAGAGGATACCATAAGGGGATATGACCCCGATGCAGAGATAAAGATATCATCTTCCGAATTTATGACAGTCGATGACGAGCAGTTCCGCGTACAGATGCTGACCGATGAAAAGGCGACCGTTGGCAGGCTCCCGGAGTATGACAATGAGATACTCGTCACAAAGACATTTGCCGAGCAGAACGGCACCGGGATAGGCGATACCATAGAACTCGGCTACCGCGGTGAAAAGCATGGATTTATCATAACGGGCTATTACTCTAATATGATGAATCTGGGCATGGTGCTCACAGTGCCGAAGTCGGGCATCGAAAAAATGGGCATAGACAGCATTTCGGGCATGGAGATAACGCTTTCCGATGCATCGAAAAGGGATACGATCATAAATGCTCTGAATGATAAATACCACGATGATCTTGAAGCGTCCGAGACTCCCGAAAGCGCGACATTCGACAGCATGAAGAATCTGATGAGCATACTGATGGATTCGCTTTCGTATACTATGTACGCCATAACTGCCGTATTTGCGATCGTGGTCGTGAATATGGTCTGCCGAAGAGAATTCATCCGTGAGCGCAGTGATATCGGTATATACAAGTCACAGGGCTTCACGGTATCCGCGCTGCGTTCGGGCTTTGCGATGCGCTTTGCGATAACGTCGTTCGCAGGCGCTGTTGTCGGCGATCTGCTCTCAGCCGCAGCGTCAAAGCCGCTCATTATGGCTATGCTGAATCTTATAGGCATTGATGATTTTACGATAAGTCTGAATGTGTTCCCGTTCCTTGTGCCGGCAGTGGCGGCGGTGCTGTTCTATCTTTCCGCATATGCGGCATCGGGCAGGATAAGGACTGTCGAGGTGAGAGAGCTGATAACAGAATAATAACAGTGTCCTTCGTCTGATGACGGGGGACATTTTTCTTGACTTATGAGATACGGTGTGATATAATTATCAAAACAATGTGATCTGCGAAAGGAGAACAATGTATGAATTATTTTGCAGAGGGCTTGCAGGGGAGCGGAAAAAGCACTCTTGTCGGGATGCTTTCGGAAAGAAACAGCGGTTACAGGGTATTCCGTGAAGGGGACTATTCTCCCGTGGAGCTGGCATGGTGCGCTTATGTGAGCAACGACAAGTACCGTGATATACTTGAAAAATACGGTGAGCTGAAAGAACGGATAAAAGAGAACAGCCATTCCGAGGGCGGTCACACCGTTATATGCTACACCCGGGTCATGACGGATAACAGTGATTTCTACAAAGATCTGGAGCAGTATGAGATATATAACGGAAGGCTGCGTCCGGATGAGTTCGACAAGCTCGTTCTTGACCGTTTCGGCGCATGGCGCGGGGAAAATCAGATATTTGAATGCTCGCTTTTCCAGAACATAGTCGAGGATATGATGCTGTTCAGGCTTATGACGAATGAAGAGATAAAAGCCTTCTACAAACAGGTGAGAAAGGCTCTTGAAGGCAGGGAATACCGCATACTTTATCTTCGCTCGGATGATGTTGAAAAGACGATATCCCATGTCCGCAGGGAGCGCACCGATGACAAGGGCAATGAGGTATGGTTCGGTCAGCT
>JAILFE010000346.1 GCA_024697725.1 Oscillospiraceae bacterium | reverse complement strand
TGATGCGTGGAAAAAACTCATAAGCGCAAATGCCGTTCTCAGGGATCGCTTTGAGATCGGTGAGGACGGAATGCCTCTCCAGTGGCCTGACGATGAAATGGCTGTTGATATCCCGATCATGAAAATGACCGAGACCGAAGCTAAGGAGTATATAAACAAGTCTTTTGTACGTCCGTTCGATCTTACGGACGGAAGTCCGCTTTTCCGCGTGGAGTTCATCGTGACCGATGAAAAACTCCATATGCTTACGGATTTCCACCACCTCATAATGGACGGTCTGAGCTATATCTCGATCTTCGAGCGCAATCTCGGCGCTTTCCTTAACGGAAAGGAAAAGCCCACCGATCTGTCGTTCTTTGAGATAGCAGAGAATGAGCAGGAGTATTTCGCTACGGAAGAATACGCGAAAGCCCGCGATTATTTTGTGAATATGCTCAGCGGCGAGGAATCGTCCAGTCTTTCTTCGGTATCTTCCGCTTCGGGACAGCTTACCGTATCGGCTGAGAACATCGACAAGGACGAGTGCGATAAATGGTGCAGCGATAACGGCACTGATGCGCAGACACTGTTCCAGGCGGCGTTTGCCGTAGCACTCGGAAGGATGACCCGTTCCGAAACTCCCGTTTACTGCACGAGCTATCACGGACGTGTCGGCCGCGGCATGATGCGTTCGCTGGGTATGTTTGTAAACAACGTAGCCCTTAAAACAGATATAAAGTCCGGTTCGACCGTCAGAGAATTTCTCGGCACGGTACGCAGCAATACATCTGAAGCGTATACTATGGGACGTTTCCCGTTCCCGCACCTCAACCGCGAGATAGGTATAGTTCCCGGAGTTTCCTTCAACTACCGTCCTTTCAGACAGTACATGAAGATAAACGGCAAAAAGTATCCCGCAGAGGAGATCATGCGCGGCACCGTCCAGACCGATATCAATGTGCACATCGAGAATATCGGCGACGACTATGTTATCGTCGTTGAGTCCTCCGATGCCGTAAACAGCCCCGAAACGGTGAAGCTGTTTGCAGGTGCGATACATTCGGCTGTCGTAAATATGATGGAGACCCCCGATGCCGTTCTCGGAGATATCGCGCTTGTTGACAGGGAAGAAGCAAAGCGCATAATCGCGCTGTCCGCAGGCGAGCGCAAGGAGATCGACACATCGAAAACATGGCTCGATCATTTCAAGGCGCAGGTCGGACTGAGAGGCAGCTGCACAGCCGTTGTCGATGAAAACGGTTCTTACACCTATGAACAGCTTGACAGACTGTCCGATTCCGTGGCGGCATACCTTACCGCAAATTCGGTAAGACCGAATGATTTCATAGCACTGAAAACTACAAGGACAAAGGATTTCATGGCGGCTGTACTCGGTATATGGAAAGCGGGAGCAGCCTATATCCCCATAGATCTGGATTATCCCGAAGAGCGTGTGAATTATATACTTTCCGACTCGGGCGCGAAGATGCTGCTTGACGACGAGGGCATAAAGACAGCTGAAAAGACCGAGGCTGACGGCGTTAAATGCCTTGCAGCTCCCGATTCGTATGCGTATATCATATACACATCGGGTTCGACCGGCAAGCCTAAAGGCGTTGTTATCCGTCAGTGCAATCTCCTTAACCTTGCCTTCTTTATCAAAGACCGCTGGGGCCATACGGAAAAGAGCCGTATAGCCTGCCACTCCAATTTCGCCTTTGACGCATCGGTGGAGGATCTCTATCCCGTGCTGATGGCGGGCGGTATACTGTATATCGTACCTGAATCCGTGCGCAGAGATATCCTGCTCATGCGCGGCTACATAATAGAAAACGGCATTACGGGCGGCTGCTATACGACTCAGTTCGGACAGCTCCTCGGAGACTGCGAAGAACCGCTCAAGCTTGACTATATCGTTCTTGGCGGTGAAAAGATGACCGCTGTGCCGAACATCACGGGCAAGGTCATCAATACATACGGACCGACAGAGTTCACCGTTGACGCGACTTACTGTGAGGTGGTTTCCGCCGCCGCCGGCAAGGATATCCCCATAGGAAGAGCGCTTGACAACTGCAGTGCTTACATCCTCGATAATTCGGGAAATCTCCTTCCTCAGGGCGCTGTGGGCGAACTGTGCCTTTCCGGACCGCAGATAGCGGCAGGATACTGGAATCTTCCCGAAAAGACCGCAGAAGTGTTCCGCACGGTACGCTTTGCCGACGGCGAAGAGCGCAGCATCTACCGCACCGGCGACCTTGCGAGATATAATTCCGACGATCAGCTCGAATACTTCGGACGTATAGATTTCCAGGTCAAGCTGCACGGCTTCCGTATAGAACTCGGCGAGATAGATACCCGCGCCATGGCGTATGAGGGTATCCGTCAGGCTGTATCGCAGGTGAAGAACGAGAGGATCATCCTCTATTATGTATCCGACAGTGATATCTCGGAGGATGCTCTCAGGGAATTCCTTGCGGAGACGCTTGCGGAATATATGATACCGTCTGTTTACATGAAACTCGGCGAAATGCCCATGACCGTGAACGGCAAGGTCAATCTGAAAGCCCTGCCCGAGCCGCTCATACAGGATGCCGGCGTGACTGCGCCCGAAACGGAGCTTGAAGCGCAGATACTGAGCATTGTAAAGAATGTCCTCGGTTTCAGCGAGATCGGCGTGACGACGAACCTTGTTTCGTCCGGTATGAGTTCGCTCGATACTATGCGTCTCTGCGCGGGTCTGTCAAAGGAACTCGGTTCGGCATTCAAGGTATCGGATATCATGAAGGAACCCACGGTGCGCGGCATCGCGTCCCTTGAAGAGCGCAATACCGGCGAGCGTTCCGGGCTTCGCCGCTATCCGCGCAGCAGCAGCTATCCCATCACCGAGAACCAGCGCGGCGTATATCTCGACTGGGAAATGAACAGCGATACGACGCAGTACAATATGCCTGCGGTATACCTGTTCAAGGATACATCGGCAGACGATCTTAAAAATGCTGTTTCCGCAGTATTTGACGCGCACGGTTATCTCAAGATGAGACTTGCGAAGATCTCCGGAGAAGTCGTGCAGGTACCGCATGACGATGAACCGGCGGAGATCGCGGTTACGGCGCTCGATACCGAACCCGATACCAAGTTCTTCCAGGATCATGTAAAGCCGTTCGATCTGCTTGCGGACAAGCTGTACCGCGCAGAGATATTCACAAACGGCGGCAGGACATGGCTGTTCCTTGATATACACCACCTTATCTGCGACGGACTTTCCTCCGCAGTGCTCTTTGACGATCTCATAAACGTTCTGAAGGGCGGAAAGCCTTCCGAAGAGAAAGTCACCGCATACGATTATGCCGTATACGAGAAGGAATTCCTTTCAGACAGCGCGAGCGGACTTGCAGAGCAGTATTTTGAGGATCTGATATCAAAGTCCCAGTCCGTGGCATATCCCGATTCGGAAAAGCCCGACAATACCGTCAAGGGCACAGCCGAATTCAGGATGAAACAGGAAACTGTCAATGCTTTCTGCAAGGAGCATAATGTCACACCCGGAAGTTATTTCCAGGCGGCTTTCGCGCTCCTTCTGAAGCGCCTTACCAGAGAGGACAGACCGCTCTATCTGACCGTAAGCAGCGGCAGATCGGACGTAAGCCTTTCGGATACCGTAGGTATGTTTGTAAAGACGCTCCCTGCTATATACATGGGCAAAGATGGTTCCGAAACATCGGTAGAGTTTGTTGAAGAGACACACCGTCAGCTCCAGGAGATCTATTCGCGCGAAATGGTGCCTTATACCGCGCTCGTTGAAGATTACAACCTCCATTCCGAAGTGCTTTTTGCATACCAGGGCGGTATCTCCGATGAAGTTGAGGGAGCGGAGCTCATACCGCTGTCGCTCGATATGGTCAAGTTCCCCGTTATGGTAACGGTATATCCCGACGGCGACAGCTACAGGATATGCGTTGAGTATGACGGAATGCGCTATTCCGCCGCGGATATGCAGCATCTTGCACGTGCTGTCGCAGCAGCCGCTTCCGGTCTTGCTATGACAGAGAAGCTCTATGATGTGTGCCTTGTTGACGGGCAGGAAGCAAGAGAGCTTATTGAACTCGGCACAGGCGAAACGCTCGAACGTGACCAGAGCGAGACCATTCTCGATATCTTCAGAAAGAGAGTTGCCGCTACTCCCGACGCTCCCGCACTCGTTTTCCACGAGAAGAGATATACATACAAAGAACTTGATGAGATATCCGACCGTCTTGCCGTATATCTGGAAAAGACCACGAATATCGGCGCGGAAGAGAATGTGGGCGTTCTGATAAACAGATCGGAACTTATGCTCATATATCCTCTTGCGGTCATGAAAACAGGCGCGGCTTATATGCCGCTCGATCCCCACTTCCCGACTGATCGTCTTGCATTCATGTGCGAGGACGCGAGTGTGCGTCTGATACTGTCAGAGGACGATCTTATCGAGGAAAAACTCCCCGATTATAAGGGAGAGCGCTTCTATTCGCGTTCGCTTTCTGAGCTCCCCGCCGTTACCGAAGAGGATAAGTCGATACTGAAAGCGCCCCATACCCACAACAGATTCGTTATCATCTTTACCTCCGGAACGACCGGAAAACCGAAGGCCGTTGAACTTGAACACTACGGTATCGTTAATTTCTGCCACTGGTACGTTACGGAATTCGCTCTTACCATGGAAGACCGCGTTGCAGGCTATGCGAACTTCGGCTTCGATGCGCACATGATAGATCTCTATCCGTCAATACTTGCGGGAAGCTGTATCTATCTCTTTGACGAAGGTATGCGCATGGATATCATCGCAATGAATGACTATATGGAAGAGAATAAGATATCCGTTGGCTTCATGACGACTCAGATCGGTTGTCTTATCAGTGAGATGAACCATTCGCTGCGCTACCTGTCAACAGGCGGTGAGAAGATGCCTCCCGTAAATCCTCCCGAGTTCAGGTTCCTGAATGTTTACGGACCTACGGAGTGCTCGCTCTTCTCCACATTCTATGAT
>JAILFE010000345.1 GCA_024697725.1 Oscillospiraceae bacterium | reverse complement strand
TGCTGACCTACGGTCAGCAATAGTTCAAGATTTTTGGGCTTATCAGCTCAAAAATCTTGCACTCAAAAAGCCGAAAAGCACTCCGAAGTTGCACTATTACGTACTTTTCGGTTTTTTGAGCAGACATTACTATAAGTCTATGCGTCCTGTGCAACATTCATCCTGTAATACAGACCCTTTTTCTCCATGAGCTGCGAATGACTGCCCTGCTCGGCGATGATGCCGCCGTCCACAACGAAGATGCGGTCGGCGTTTCGTATCGTTGAGAGCCTGTGCGCTATCACGAAGGATGTCCTTCCCGAGAGCAGTCTTTCGATACCTGCCTGCACCTTCAGCTCGGTGCGGGTATCTATCGAAGAGGTAGCTTCATCGAGTATGAGTATCCTCGGGTCGGCGAGCATCGTCCTTGCAAGTGCTATGAGCTGCTTCTGACCGGCGGAGAGCCCCTCGCCGTATTCCGTGAGCTCGGTATCGTATCCGTCCTTGAGCTTCATGATGAATTCATCGGCGTGTACCGCCTTTGCCGCTTCGATCACCTCTTCATCGGTAGCATCGAGCCTGCCGTAGCGGATATTCTCCTTTATCGGACCCGAGAACAGGAAGCTGTCCTGCGTCATTATCGCCATGCGGCTGTGAAGCGTCTCAAGGGTATAATCCCTGATATCATTGCCGTCGATCATAACGCTGCCCGACTGCACTTCATAAAAGCGTGCGATAAGGTTCGCTATCGTGGATTTTCCCGCTCCCGTCGGTCCGACAAGAGCTATCGTCTCACCGGGGGCTGTACGGAAGCTCACATTACTCAGCACCTGATGCCCCTGCGCTTCGGAATGCTCCACATTGACCGTTATCGCGCTGCCGTCGTCATCCTTCACCCTGAGCATCGGAGTTTTGTCGTCATCATAGGAAAAGCACACATCCCTGAATTCGACCTCTCCCCTGAACTCGGGGGCAGCTGCGGCATCCTCGCTGTCGGTGATATCCGGTTCAAGGTCGATCATCTCGAATATGCGCTCCGCAGCCGCAAGATTTGTCGTGAGCTGATTGTAAAAGCTCGCAAGGTTCTGTATCGGCTCCCAGAACATACCGAGATATATCGAAAAGCTCATGAATGTACCGACGGTGATATTCTCGTCCGAAAGCATGATTATCCCCGCCCAGTACAGGAGTATCCCGCCGACCGTCCATGCTATATCCACAAACGGATAGAATGCATCGGCATATTTCACCGCGGAGAGGAAAGCTCCCCTGTGCTCGCTCATGAGCGTATCAAGCTCCGCCTCGGTCTCGTTTTCTGCGGCAAAGCTCTGCACTACACGTATCCCTGCGAGATCTTCGTGTATGAACGCATTAAGGTTTGAAGCCTTCTGACGGAACGCCCTCCACCTCGGGTGCGCTCTTTTCTGTATGAACATCGTTCCCGCCGCCATGACGGGAGTAGCCGCAAGCGCCGCCGCCGCGAGAGACGGATTTGCGGAGAACATTATCACTGCCGTGGCGATTATCGTTATCAGCGCGGGGATGAGCGTCGTCACGAAATTGTTGAGCACATCCCTGAGCGAATTCACATCGCCGATTATGCGGGAGAGTATCTTTCCGTGCGGGAGCGAATCGAAGAATCTGAGCCCCAGCTTCTGTATATGGGTATAAAGCTGTTCGCGTATGGTGATGAGCACATCGTTGCATACTTCCGCCATTATCAGCATACGCTTCCTGACCGAAAGGAACAGAATAAGGTTCAGCACCGCCGCCGCTGCGGAGATGATGAGTATACCCTTCATATCCTTGTCCGGTATACATACATCCACGGCGTGTCTTATCAGCATAGGGTCAATAAGTCCCACAGCAACGCCGCAGCCTATCAGTGCAAGAACGACAGCTATCCTCTTCCTGTACGCCGCCAGATAGGAGAAAAGGCGGCCTATTATCTGCCTTTTGCTCCTGCCCGTCAGCTTTTTGAGCTGTTCGTCCTGCTTATATGAATTTACTGCCATTGTCTATCCTTTAACTATTACCTCAATACTGTGCATCGT
>JAILFE010000338.1 GCA_024697725.1 Oscillospiraceae bacterium | reverse complement strand
TATGATAGTCACCATAGCCTGTGCGGTCAAGGGCGGACGCGGAAATCCCGTGATAGGAGCGCTCGGACTTAATATACCGGTCGAAAGGCTTGGCAGCATGATCTCAGATCTGCACTTTTCCGGTGATTATACCACGGTAATACTCGACAGCACGGAGCATATCCTCGCTGCACCGAAGAATATCCCCATAGATGCGACGATAACACCGAACGGCACATCCGGCGGGCTGTACGATTTCATATGCGGCGATACCGAAATGCTCGGCAACAAACTGCCCGTGAGCAGCAGCGGCTGGACTGTATATTCCATGAGCCCGATGAGTGAGGTCAGCCGAACCGTCGAAAACGAAGCCGGAAGGTATGTGCTGATATATCTGCTTACTATCATTGTTATCGTTATTATACTCTTCTTTGTATCACGTTCGGTATCAAAGCCTATCTCGGATTATACCGCAGAGATAAAAAAGCACCTCGCTGCCGGGGAAAACGGTGCAGATGTCACCTCAGACCCCGAAAAGATGTCCCCGAAAGGAATATACGAGATCGAACAGCTCGCAGAGAGCTTCAATGCCCTGCTCGGTAAAAATGCGGCTATGCTCGAAGAGCTGCGGAAAATGAATATCCGCTCGGAACGCGAAAGACAGCTCTACCGCACCGCTGTCGAAAGCTCCGCAGACGTTGTGTTTGAATATGATATCGAAACGGATATACTGACCTCCTACGGCTCGGTGATCGACCGCGATGCACCGAAGACCTCGCAGGAACTGCATACCTCTTTCCTCGACAAGATACGGTTCTCGCCTGATAACAGCGCCGCGGAGAAGGAGGATGCCGAAAGATTTTTCGGCGGCGACTGCACAGTGCCTGTCAGACTTCCACTTAAATATATCAGGGACAATGAACAGCTCACGATATGGGTCGTATTTGAAGGCAAGACTATATACGACGGCGAAACGCCTGTCAGGATAGTCGGCAAGATACGCAATATCGATGATGTGATAAAACTGAAGGACAAGGCGGAAAAGGATGCCCTCACCAATGTATTCAACAAGGAATACACCGAGAACACCATATCGAGGGTCGTTGATGACGCAGCTGCCGGCGATCGCTTTGCAATGATACTTATCGATATAGACAATTTCAAGAAGATAAACGACTCCCTCGGACACAATATGGGCGATAATGTGCTGAAGGATATCTCCGAAAAGCTGTGCCGCATCCTGCCCGAAGGCGGTATCATCGGAAGGATCGGCGGAGACGAATTCCTCGCATTCATCACAGCAGAGGAAAGCTCAGCCGGTATCTGTTCTCTGTGTGAACAGATCTGCGGCGAGATAGCCACTGATTACGGCAGCGGAAATGATACCATCCATATATCATCCAGTATCGGCATATCTATGTATCCGGAGCACGGGAAGACCTTTCCCGAACTTTATACCACCGCCGATATCGCAATGTATGTGACCAAGACAAAAGGAAAGAACGGCTTTACCATGTACGACGGACAGACCCGCCCGCAATACAAAGCCGACCGCAGGGATGACTGAAAGGAACCCGCAGATGAATATAGAAAGAGCATATCCCTTTGCCATTGTAACGGAAAAATGCCATAAGCGCACCTCAAACGGTCACCCGTGGATATATGACAACGAGATAGTCACACCCCCCGTAAACGCCGCAGACGGCGATATCGTCGATGTATTCACCGAAAAGCGCAGATATATCGGCAGCGGCTTTTACAATTCTAATTCAAAGATACGTGTACGTATCATCTCTCGCAGCGCCAATGACAGCTTTGACGATGATTTCTGGCGCCGCAGGGTAGAATACGCATACCGCTACCGCAAGACCGTAATGACAGCGGACGAGCTCGACTGCTGCCGCCTTGTTTTCGGAGAAGCGGACTTCATCCCCGGACTTACAGTGGATCGCTTCCATGACCTGCTCTCCGTGCAGATACTCTGCCTCGGGACAGAAAAACGGCGCGATATCATACTCAGCGCTCTTGAAGATGTCCTCAAAGCCGACGGCCGCCCGATAAAAGGGATATATCTGCGAAACGATGTGAATATACGAAGGCTCGAAGGCATGGACGAGGAAAAGGGCTGGTATTCCTACAGCACAGATGTCCCTCCTTCCCCTGTCACACGCATTACAGAAAACGGGATAATATACGAGGTCGATGTCGAAAACGGTCAGAAAACGGGATTTTTCCTCGATCAGAAGCGCAACCGCAGAGCTGCGGCTTCGATCGCTGCGGGGAAAAATGTTCTCGACTGCTGCACCCATACAGGCTCGTTCGCTCTTAATGCCGCAGCCGCAGGCGCAGCGCACGTCCACGCGATAGATATATCCCAGACCGCTCTTGACTCGGCACAAAAGAACGCCGTGCTCAACGGTCTTTCCGACAGGATGTCATTTGAAAAGGCGGATGTGTTCGATGCGCTCAGAGCGCGTATCGCCGCTCATGACAGAAGCGCCGACTATATCATACTCGACCCGCCCGCATTCACAAAATCGCGCAAGACCGTAGGCAGCGCAGGAAAAGGATATCTTGAACTGAATACCCTTGCCATGCGCCTGCTTCCTAGAGGAGGATATCTTGCAACAGCGTCCTGCTCGCATTTCATGACGGAAAGACTGTTTCTGGAAATGCTCTCAAAGGCAGCCCATGACGCAAACGTATCGCTCAGACAGATCGACTACCGCAGACAATGCGCAGATCATCCGATACTCCTGTCCGTTGAAGAAACAGATTATCTCAAATTCTTTATTTTTCAGGTGGTATGATACAGAAACGAATAGGGCTTGACATTTTTAGAATTACGATATATAATAATGTATAACAGGTTGACAATCACAAATACCGTTATGCCAGACAGCGATATTGACCGCCTGATGAGAGCAGGCACCCGTATCGGCAGCGAGTATAAATGTTCTCCGTATTGGGGTATACGGTATAAAAACAGTATGGGGTGATCCTTAGTGAACAGATCGGACATAATAACCCGCTCAATGGAACTGATAACAAGCATCTACAGCGATTCTATCAAGAGCAATCTCGATTCCTTTTCGGATGACTGCATCTGGATAGGTCCTTACAGCAAGCAGATACTTTTCAGCAAGAAAAAGGTCGTGGATCTGCTTGATTCGAGAAACAGAGACTACAAATTCGATATTCTTGATATGGATTCGATACCCGTTGCGATCAGTCAGAACTGCATTGAGATAATACTTATATATCACCTTAATATCTCATATCCAGACGGAACATCCTCCGTGATACTCCAGCGTGCGCAGCTCGTATGGGTGAAAAAGCATCTGCGCGATCAGAACGGAGCCGACCGCAGCGATTTCGTCGTCCGCAGCTGCCATCTTTCCAACGAGATGAACTTTGAGAACCACGGCACCACTCCCGCAGCTGAGGTCTCCGATGCAGACAAGAATGACGAACGGCCGCGCATGACCCCGTCATCCGGAAAGAGGATATATCTGAAGGGACCCAAATCCTCGACCATATATCTTTCCGAGAATGATGTCATCCGTCTGAAGAGCAACGGCAGCCATACGACGGTATTCACGGTAAAGGGCGAATTCACATCGTCCGAGTCGATAAACGATATAGTCGGGAAATATCCCGATATATTTGTCCGCTGCCACATCAGCCATGCGGTCAATCTCAATTATATCGCCGAGGTTAAGCGCTTCAGAGTAACGCTCAAGGACGGCACACAGGTAAATATCCCCGAAAAGCGATATACCGTTATCCGCGATGATATACAGGCAAAAATGCGCTCGCTCAAATAATTATGAGTGCAAAATAATTCAGACACTAAACAGCCGTCCGTCTTTTTTAAAGACGGACGGCTGTTTTTTGGAGCAATATCATTCCGATCTGTTGATAAGTATCGATCTCCCGCCGATCCTGCGTGATCTTTCGGGCTTTTTCTCATCAAGTACGAAATCTTCCTCGCCGGGACTGAGTTTCGGAAGCACTACGGCTATCCTCGTCCCGATACCCACACAGCTTGAGATATCGAATCTCCCGCCGTGCCTGTCAACGATCCACTTTGCTATCGAAAGTCCGAGCCCGCTGCCGCCAGTGCCTCTGTTGCGGGATTCATCCGAGCGGTAGAACCTGTCAAAGAGATGCTCGATATCTCCTTTTTCGATACCGATGCTGTTGTCCTGTACTCCGAAAAGCACCTCGCTCTGCACGTTCCTGTGGACGAAAAGTATTATCTCCCCGCCCTCGTCGGTATATTTCATAGCATTGTCGGTAAGGATACGTATCGCCTGCTTGAGCAGGGTGCTGTCCCCGAGACCGAAGAAATCGCCCTGTATATCCGCGACATATTTATGCTTCGGGTCGATGAGCGTATATTCGCTTATTATCTCCTTCATCATTCCGCTTATCGAAAATACATCGGGAAGATAGGGCTGCTTGCCCATTTCCCCTCTGGTCAGGAACAGCATCTGCTCCACGAGCTTTCCGATATGGTCGGATTCGTTCCTTATCGCTGTTACTGCCTCATCGAGTATCTTTTCATCGCTCTTTCCCCAGCGGGCGAGCATATCGGAATACCCTTTGATAACGGCGATAGGCGTTCTGAGCTCGTGCGATGCGTCGCTGACAAAGCGGTCACGCGCTCCGTATGAGTCATTGATATTACCGATGAGCATATTCACTGCCGATTCAAGCTGTGCAAGATCGGCATTCCCGGTGCCAACAGGCTCCGCTCCGGCAGCAGTACCGAAGCTGTCGCCGTGGTAGCTTTCGACCCTCTCTTCGATCGCAGAGGTGAGCTTTCTTATCGGACGCAGCATCCTAGCCGCCTTGTTCCTGCCCGTTTTGAAAAGAGCCGTTACCGAGACCGCCTCGGCAATTATCGCCGCAGCAGTGATAACAGCTGCGATCACCGCCGCTTTTCCCGCATCCGCTTCATATTCACCGAAACGGTATACCACCCCGAAAAGCCCGAAGAACGTCTTTCCTGCGGGAAACGAGAATCCGCGCGGGATGCCCGGTATTATACTCCCGCAGACATCCAGCTCGGTGAGCACGCACCAGCAGCATATCAGAGCCGCCGCCGCTGCCGCATAAGCCGCCAGAAAGCTTATCAGCGAGACCTTTACACGGTTTGCAGTGATCTGTGACGAGATCGAGACCGAATATTTCTTACTGTTCATAAACGCCTTTCTTAGAAAAACACCGATCAAATCTGCTTATGTATATACCCATATATACTCATTTTATCACATATCCGACTCCGCGCACTGTCGATATCAGGTTTATCCCGTATACATCGTCGATCTTGCTGCGCAGATATCTTATGTATACATCAACTATATTCGTTTCGCCGACATAGTTGTAGCCCCATACCTTTTCAAGCAGCGTTTCTCTCGAAAGTACGATAGTGCGGTTCTGCATCAGCGTCACAAGCAGCTCGAACTCGCGGTTGGTGAGCTCGATCGGAGTATCCCCGAAGGCTGCCGTCCTTCTTGCGGTATCGACGATGACGCCGCAGCTCTCATACTTTCCCTCTGCTTCCATTTCCTTGCGCTCACGGGCATTCCTCATAACACTGCGCACACGCGCAAGCAGCTCCTCGATAGCAAAGGGCTTGGTCATATAATCGTTCGCGCCCATATCGAGCCCCGATACCTTATCCGGCACGGAGTCGCGTGCTGTCAGCATTATCACAGGCAGATCGGAGCTTTTTCTCAGTCTCCTTAGCACCTCGAGCCCGTTGAGCTCAGGCAGCATGATATCAAGTATCATAAGATCGAACGAGCCGCTCTCTGCCATTTCAAGTCCCTGTCTTCCGTTGTCTGCCTTTTCAACATCGTAGCCCTCGTGCGTCAGCTCCAGCTCCACAAAGCGGGCTATCTGAAATTCATCTTCAACAACCAAAATCCTGCTCATAATAATATCCTTTTTTTCGCATAAATTATCCGTATCATGTGTATACTCACGGCATGAAGAAACGTTCCTGCCGCCATTATAGTCAACGACATAAGAAATTGCATATTCAGTCAAGCAAAGCTTTGCATATATGAGCTTTGCGCAGACTGGATGCAGCAATTTCATTGTCGTTTACTATAACATTATACATCACAGACGCCGCATTGTCAATCCCGGCGGGTAGCCCCCGCGGGCATCTCTCGCTGTTAGTGAATAACAGCTGTTTGTTATCCCGCGTTTGTTACTTACATGAAAGCGCAGAACAACAGCACATAGTATAAATTGAAGCTCGCGGCGTCCGGTCTGAATGACAACGCCCCTGTCAGATGCATGACAAGGGCGGTCGTCTTCGTTCCGTTCAGAGCCAGAGCTGTATTATACTCCCGACAGCTAAAAGGCATATTGTCAATACAGCGATAAGTATGACCTTGCCGTTCTTCTCTCTCTGTGTCGGATATTTATTCGCAAGCATTTTCATTTTCTTTGTTCTCTCTCTTTCACGGAGTAGTATCTGTCAGATCATTCCCTTTACACTCTGTGCCTTTTCATATGCCCAGCCAAAGAAATCATTGATCTTGCTGTTTCTGAGCTGATCTCCTTCAAGGCTGTAGCTGTAGCCGAACATCATCCCGACAAACAGGAGTATGGCAAAGGGTATGAGCAGATGGATGAGCATTATCAGAAGTATTATCACAGCGAACACGGGGATAGAGAAAAGCTTCTCTCCATAGCGTTCCACCGTGAAATAATTGTGGAGCGACTGCTGGAAAAGTCCTTCTATATCACGGGTCGTTCCGTGATCACCGGATGATGTATCCGTATATTTTTCATTTACAGCGGATGAATAGTTTTTCTCTTTTTTAAGATTGATCGTCATAATATATCTTCCTTTCATCGTTTTTTTATTTTGTTGATAAGTCTGTTCTTCAGTTTTCCTGCCTCGTCGGTCACCTTGCCGAATACGCTGTTGATATCATCGCGTCCCAGCTCGCGGCCGCGGAAGCTGTATACACAGTCGAAGAAAAATCCCGCTGCTATAAGTATCATACCAAATCTGAAGACAAATAAAAGTATTATTATCAGAAGCAGCACAGGCATCGTCACGATGACCTCATCAAAGCGAGTCACAACGAAATAATTGTGAAGGCTCTTGTCGAGAAGGAGCCTTGCCAGAGCACCCACGCCCCTGCTGTTCTTATTTTCTGTGTTTTTTGGGATATTCTTGACCTCATCGAGGTCGATCGTCTTTTCGCTTTTTGTATATTTTGGTCTGAGCTCCCTGCCGTCAAGCGAGGTGCTGTAGCTCGAATATTCCCCCGATATAACTCCGTCTGCCTCCAGACGGCTCACGGCGTCGAGGATATCGCCGTCTGCTTCTTCGAGCGCCTTCATCGCCTTTTCATAAGGGATATCAAAGCGCCCGGAAAGCGTTTTAGCCTTTTCCTGATAAGATTCCAATCTACCACCG
>JAILFE010000243.1 GCA_024697725.1 Oscillospiraceae bacterium | reverse complement strand
TCGGTACGCGGTTTTGGAGTCTTTGGACGTGACTTTTCGTTATGTTTCGTTATATATCGTAATGTGTCGTTTTTCGTGAAATGATGGGATTTATTGGTACTCTTATGTATCGTTATATGTTGTGATATTTTCTTATGTTTCGTGTTGTGTAGTGTACATATAGTGTACAAGTCAAATTCCTCGACATGAGAATTACTTTGATTGTCAACTTTAGCAGTCATATTTTGTTCAACCCCTCACCCGAGGGTTTGATCTCATATTCTCCCTGTTGATATTGCCGATTGTAAACCAAAGCATCAACAACAATAGAAATCAACACAATCCAATATTATATACTCAGTCATTTACGAAAATAAATAACATTGACGCAGGTCTCACATATTAAGTTTTCAAGATTCCTGCACATAAGTCATATTTGTCAGATCAGTCGTTTATGTCTTTTATGTGCAGGAATAGCATATCACATTTCTGAAATTATTGCAAATACCTGGGCGCACTGATGTTACAAATTTAAATTTTCGCTATATTACGCTTCATTTTCTTATATTTTGTATTATAAAGCCAATTATAGCTCATTCATGCTATGTTTTGTGTAAATCTAACGAATTTCTGTCAAAATACAATAGTTTAGTCTTTTTCTGCTTAAAACGTGATTTTTAACAAAAATAAGGAAGATCCTTTGTGATAATATACATCGTCATATCCAATAAATCATAGATAATCATTCAGTTTCTCAAGGATCTCATACACACTTGTTCCAGGTGCGCATTGAGACGGTGACGATCCATCCGGATAATTCTGAAGCAATCTCTTCGCATTCCTAATGGCTTTGTCAAGATACGGATACAGCGTCTCAAACATACCAGAACTATTTTTCTTATACTTGCTTCCGAGATACTTCGTAAGCTTCGGATAGTATAAGTCCCTGTGCAGGTTAGACTGCAGATACTCAAAATGTAACAGAAACCACAGTTCTATGCACTCATTCGACCAGAGAGCATGGTAGGTGACTGTGTCAGAAGAGCCGGACAGTTCCTGACAACGGAAGTAGGCGTTATCGAAATCGTCCTCCGGGAAGTCATCTTTATCGTAGACGACCCAGATATGCCGATATTTTCCGCCAGACCGAAGCTGAACCTTCTCTGCCATATCAAGGATCGATAGAGTATTGGCACCCTCACCAAGACCAACAATCTCGATTCTGCCCGTATATTGCTGATTGACAGCCTTTTTCAGTCCTTCAAAGTACAGCGGCTCAGTTTTTGAGCCTTCTGTAATGATCAGATGATACTCCGGACTGATTCGACTTCCTCTGTCACGACGTGGCTTACGCCAGCTTTTGTTCTCATCGCTCTTTTTAGGAGGTTTATTCGACATTTCTTTACCTCCATTCCATCATGTTGCGGAAATACGGATCTGCTCCATAGCGGCCTTCAAGATACTGCTTATCGTATGCTGTATTCGGACCGATACGATTTCCACTCTCATCACGCAGCTCATACAGCGAGTAAAGGTCACTTGCCTCATCGTCCTTTTTATAGGCAAACCAGATCTCGTCAGTGCGGAACACGGAACTTTTCATCGTGGAAATATCGTGTGATGTGAAGATAAGCTGAGCCTTATGCTGATTGATTTCCGGATTCTTAAAGAGCATGATCAAGAAACGAAGCAGTTTCGGATGCAGCTTTGCATCCAGCTCATCCAATACAAGCAGTCGTCCCTCTGTCAGCGCAATAATGACAAGCGGAAGCACATTGAATAGCTTCTGTGTGCCATCCGACTCATCCGCAAGATGCAGCTGATATGTGTGATTATTCACAGTATGATCAAACAGGATATCAATATGCTCGTCATCCTTCTTTACAAACTGGATACCACTTATCGTGATACCAACATCTACCAGAAACTCCACGAGCTTCTTCTTGGATAACTCGTCTTCTCTCATCACAAGCTGCATCTCCTCATAAGGATTTGCATAGTTCTTGATGATACACAGCTCAAACCACTTCGCTGCGATATTGATCGGTTCGATCTTATAGTTTATTGCAAGGAACGACAGATACGGCATCTGCTCGTTGACCTCTGTGTTTATCGACTGCTTGCGGATGCTTGCTCCGAGTTTGATCTCTCCGTCACTTCTCTCAAAGAGTGTACTGATACGACTATTGGGCGCAAGCTTTCTGCGGTAAAGATTCTCTTCAACAATTTTTCCTTTCTGAACAGAGATCTGATAACGGTATTCAAAATCAGCATCCGGAATAAAGAAAATCTCAAATTCCGTAGGATCATCCGGTGTCTTCTCGTCAAACAGGAAAGGAACACAGTTCACTGCCTGTGCGATTGTCTGCCCCCTGAACAGTAGAATCGGGAATACCACAAGGCTATGCAAACACTTCAAGGCATCCAAGACATTGGACTTTCCGCCTGCATTTGGACCGTAGATTGCAGCAACCGGCAGCATTTCCTGCTTGTTTCCGTCTGCAAGCAGAGAATGCTCGAACCCCTGGCTGCTCACAGCCTGCATATCCAGGATCGTCTCATCTCTGTAAGACTTATAGTTCTTAAATGTAAACTGGCATAGCATAGCTTACACCTCCTCCACTCTATTATAAGATATTATGTCTCATTTGTCAAGATATATTCTTGATTTACAGAAATTATTTCTGTATTTCTAATATTCAGAACAGAATATAGACTTTTATTACCATCTGGCATCATCCGTTTTTCCATTCTTTCAAGAGCATTATCATCTGCTCCCATCCCTCCTTTGCTTCCCTGACCAGTGGATAGACGGGATAGCAGTGGTACATCCCCTGCGCTATGATCATATCGTACTGCACACCGTACTTTTTCATAGCCGCTTCAAATGAAGGTGCCATAAGGACATTGAGGATGCGCTCAAAGACCTTCTCGGCGGGACGATCCAGGAAATGCTGGAGTGGAAAATGGACGAACATCTCGGCTATCACGAGTACGAGCGTTCCGACAATCCCGATTATCGCAACGGCAAGAAAACTAAGAAGATCCGCGGAAACTTCGGGGAAACTGAGATCAAAGTGCCGCAGGATCGTGACGGTTCATTCGAGCCTAAAGTCGTAAAGAAGCGTCAGAAGGACATTTCCGGCATCGAGCAGAAGATCATCTCACTGTATGCCAAGGGTATGACGACCCGCCAGATCAGCGAAACGATCGAGTATATCTACGGTTTCGAGGTCAGCGACGGCATGGTTTCGAATATCACAGACCGCCTTCTTCCACAGATCGAGGACTGGCAGAAACGCCCGCTTGATGCGGTTTATCCCATCGTTTTCATTGATGCAGTCCACTTCTCCGTTCGTGATAACGGACAGATCAGGAAGCTCGCGGCGTATGTGATACTTGCTGTAAGTTTGACAGGTCACAAGGAGGTTCTGTCCATACATATCGGCGAAAATGAGAGTGCAAAATACTGGCTCGGGGTTATGAATGAGCTGAAAATCGTGGCGTAAAGGATATTCTGGTCATTTGCGCTGATGGACTTACAGGCATAAAAGAAGCCGTCAATACGGCGTTTCCGCAGACAGAGCTCCAGCGCTGCATCGTTCATCAGGTGCGAAATACGCTTAAATACGTCGGCGGGAAGAACAAGAAAGAGTTCGCCAACGACTTGAAAACGATCTATCATGCGCCTACTGAGGAAGCTGCTTTGGAAGCTCTCGACCGTGTTACCGAAAAATGGGAGGGCAGCTATCCCAACGCCATGAAGAGCTGGTACAAGAATTGGGACTTGATATCGCCGATCTTCAAGTTCTCGACTGATGTCAGAAAGGTGATCTACACCACTAATGCCATCGAGAGTCTGAACAGCGGCTACCGTCGTCTGAATAAGCAGAGGAGCGTATTTCCGAGCGATACAGCGCTTCTGAAGGCGCTGTATTTGGCAACGCATGAGATCGCCAAGAAGTGGATTATGCCGCTGAGAAACTGGGGCAGGGTGCTGGGCGAGCTGGAGATCATGTATCCCGACAGGCTCGGCTGAGCCGCCTGCTATCAGCCTGATTCCATTCCGCGGAACCACTGCGTGGTTCACGCTCCATTCCATCAGGCTGATAGCAGAAGTATCTTGACAAATTACAGTATCCGATGTATACTGTAAGAAATTGGAGCGGCTTCTTACAGTCGCTCCGGTGGTATCGTTTTTACCACAGTTTTCGATTTTACAGGGATTTTTTCGCAGAGCCATTATATCACATCATTTATAATAAGTCGAGATTCCTGATAACTTTGAACAAATTTGAACAAGATATTTGTGTATAATTACGATCAATTTACTGAAAAAGTCACTGTCACGCTCCCTGAACCGAGAGCTTCATCAATTCCCTCGCTGTCAGATATATGTCCGATATTGGTATATGAGTAACCGCTGAAAAAACTATCATAAAACAGCACTATGCAGTTATCTCCGAAAAGACGCAGATCTCCTTTTGAGATATGTCCCGCAGGAGAGCTTTTGGTCGGCAATGAAGTATCAAGATTATAGTATTTTTCATTTCCGTTTAGTTCCTGCATATCCAGAGTAAGCGGAAGAGCATCATAGAAACCTTGTGCAGCCTGATTATCATATAGCACAGCTTTAAACGACTTACCATTTACAGTAACAAATATTGTCTTGTCAGATTTTTTGTCCTTTGGAATAAACAAGAATATCACCATTCCTATCAGAATGACTATAAGAACTACCAGCACGATCCTTCTTCTCCTGCTCAAACTGACCTCCCCATTTCATATGCTTCATCGAGCTTTGAATTACCGTCTATATCGCCAACATCTGTAACCCCTCCGCAAAACAGACTGCCTGCAAGGTTCGCACGTTCAAAACATTCAATCCACCCCTGAATACTATTCATCGCTCTTTGAGGAACACAGTCCTCATTTTCAGCAGCGGCTGAAAGAAAATAAACGTCAGTAAATCTGTAGTCTGAGGGGAACAGAGGATTTGCCCTGTCAAGCAATGTTTTTAACTGACCGCTCATTTCATAATAGTAGATCGGTGTTGAAAAAACAAGCACATCAGCCTGCAGCATTTTCTCTCTTATCGTATCTGCATCATCATGGATCACACATCGCTGTGTTTTCTGACAGGCAAGGCAGCCTTTGCAGAAACCTATGGTTTTATCATGAAGTGAGACAAACTCCGTTTCATTTCCTGCTGCTTTTGCACCCTCTGCGAATTTCTGAGCCAGCATTGCAGAGTTGCCCTTAGCTCTCATGCTTGATGAGATTATCAAGACCTTTTTGCTCATATCATTTTCTCCTTAATCATAATTTTCCCACCAACGCTCCTGATAGTCGGCTATACTGTTGTAGTCTACAAGCTGTCCGATACTCGGCGTAGCTATATTGACATTCTGCTTTTCGGCTTCTGATGTTATACGGATAACAGGATCGTCCCATGCGTGGTTGCAAAGCGTGAATGTTCCCCAATGAACAGGTATTGCCCATTTAGCGTGAACATCCTTCACCGCCTGAACAGACTGCTCCGGCATCATGTGGCATTCAGACCAGCCGTTGTCGTACTGTCCGTCCTCAACAAGCATAAGGTCTGCTTCTCCAAGCTGTTCATATACTCGTTCAAATACATCATAATAGCCTGTATCCGCAGTATAATAAACGCTGTGACTGCTGTCCTTCATATACAGTCCGCCCCATAGCGTTATGTTTTGTTTTAGAGGATTTCTGCCTGTATAATGCTGTGCGGGCGTAAGTGTGTATGTAATACCGTCAAGATCTATGCTTTCCCACCAGTCGAGAGTATGGAGCTTATCCGCATCTATCCCCCAGCCAAGAAAATAGCTGTCAATTCCCAACGGCATGATATAGTGCTTAACTTTACCATCTATTTCCTTGATCGTCTGATAATCAAGATGATCGTAGTGGTCGTGGGAAATAAACAGGACATCCGTTTCCGGGACATTTTCGGGTTCAAGTGCAATCTCGGAAAACCGCTTTGCGCCGAAAAAACTGACAGGCGAGGCATACTCCGTAAGCACAGGGTCTATGAGTATGTTTTTATCACCCATTTGTATCAACGAGGAGGAATGACCGAGCCATGCTGCTTTAAGTTCACCAGACTGCGCACGCTCCACATTCTCTAATTTTTCGGCAGGCAGAGTCTCCTTCGGGATATTTCTGTCACTGTGAGGATCACGTTCGCCCGTATCTACTTTAAAATCATTCTCGTTGTGAAACTCACCATTATAGAATTTATCGGTTTTTGCCGCAAATTCTTTCTGCATATCCTTATCCGGCGTCTTACCAACTCCGGGATAGAAGTAAAGAAACAGCAGTGCGACTATCAGGATAACAATGATGATGATAACATTATGAGCGTTACTTTTCCGATAATTCTCAGAGCTTTCATTTCTTTTCCTCCCTTGAATATTACTATGGAGACAGAGACGGAATACTCCGTCCTGCCTCCGATCATTTATTTTATTTCAGATTCTCCTCAAAGAAGCTCTTCAGCTTCGCAAACGGGATCTTCTCCTTGTTGTAGTACATATCTACGTGATCGGCATCCGGCACGATCAGCAGTTCCTTTGGTTCCTGAGCTTGCTTGTAGACATCTTCGGAGAAATAACGGGAGTGGGCGTTCTCACCTGCGATCATCAGGATCGGACGGGGAGAAACACGTTCCACAAACTGCATCAGTGGGAAGTTAATAAAGCTCTGTACCGTGGACTGAGTCCATGCGCCGATGGCTCTTTCATGTTTCGCCATACCGAAGTAGTAGTCAACGAATCTCTTTACAAATGGCGGCAGCTGGGACATATCCGGCTGCGCAAGTACAACTTCGTTATTCTCATTCACTGTCATCTCGTGAGGGCCGTAGCCGTACTGTCCGTTGTCCACATCGTTCCAGCGGTTTTTGCTGACATACTCACGAACGGCATCCTTCTGAGCCTCGGTGTAGCTGTCCATCATGCCTTTTCCGATACTGCGTGACAGGTCGTACATTGAAGTCGTGGCAACAGCCTTGATACGGGTATCAATGGAAGCAGCAGAGATCGCCATGCCTGCCAATCCGCAGATTCCCATAAGACCGATCTTCTCACGGTCAACATAAGGCAGAGAGCCGAGATAATCAACTGCGGCAAGGTAATCCTCGGTGTTGATATCTGTAGATGCCGCATTGCGTACATCGCCGCCGCTCTCACCCGTAAAGGACTGGTCAAACGCTATTGCGACAAAGCCCATCTTCGCAAACTCCTGCGCATACAGTCCCGATGCCATTTCCTTTACGCCGCCGAAAGGTCCGGCAACAGCAATTGCCTGATTCTTTTTCCCCTCGCAGTCAGCCGGAAGGTAGAGATGACCGGCAAGCTCGATGCCGAAACGATTGGTGAAGCGTACCTCCTCCATTTTTATGTCCTCATAGATTTCAAAAACTCGTGTGTCTGCCATGATCGTATCCTCCTTAAAGGTTATTATATTAAGCCGGGTCTTTTCTCGGCTTTTTAGCTTATCTATATTATACACCAAAAAGGCTTGACTTTGAAGTCTGAATTGCTTATAATAATATAAGGCGAAACTTATAATAGAACAAAGGCGGTTACAACAATGTATAATCATGCAATTGATACATTTGTAAGAGTGGCAGAGCTTGGCTCTTTTTCAAAGGCGGCGGAGGAATCGTTTATATCTCCAAGTGCAGTGATCCAGCAGATAAATAATCTTGAGGGGTTATTGAATGTGCGCTTATTTGTAAGAAGCAAAAAGGGCGTTACTCTCACACAGGCAGGTGAGTATTTTCTGCTTGAAAGTAAAGCCTTAATACAGCGGTGCAGTGATATACGATCTCACCTCCTGACATTTTCCGAACACGCAGCAGGCAGCGTTTTGTTTGGTACAAACGAATTTCACGCTCCGAGAAAGATATATGACTACTGGCCTGCATTTGCTGCCGGCAATAGCAGCAGCACCTTATCCTCCTATTCATTCAGTCAAAGCGGCTCGGATATACGACCAGATACCGATCTAATCGAGGGTGTATTTTTTTCAGAACCGATCTGGCAAAACAATTTTATTTTTCATAAGGTTGCTGATGTATCATTAGCACTGCTTGTGTCGGATAATTCAGTTCTTGCAAAACATAGCATCATTTCGGAGATCGACTTAAAAAATCATACTGTCCTGACAATTAAAAGAGGGATCAGCGAAGCCTGCGACTTGATGTGTGATGACCTGAAAAGGTTAGGTATCGCAGTAGAGGAAACAGAGATCTACTCTACATCCGTTTTGATCGACTGTATGGAGAACGACAAGCCTGTCATTATCCCTGATTGCTGGAATGGTTTGCACCCGCACAGCAGAGTGGTATCCTTCATTAAGGAGTACAAATGCCCATATGGATTCTTTCTCTCAAAAACTGCATCAAACGCCGCTAAGATGTTTATACGATTTATTCACAGCAAGGAATGATAAAGCATTAAATTCAATATGTGTATAGTTTAGCACAGATTGATATTGGTTAGGCTTAGTTTTTGAACCGTAGTCTATTGGCGCACACAAAATCCGTTCCGCATAAGTCCATTTCAGCATTATGGCGCGCGCCGCTCTGAAGTAATACCCTAATGGCACAGCACTATCCTGATTGGCTTCCTGAGAGGATATATCGCACTTGAACTTACCGCCGGATTATGCTATAATAGTAGTATCACAACAAACAGGCGGTGACCCCATTGAAGCGAAAGACTACAAAAGAGATACTTGCCGAGTCCTTTCAGGAGCTTGCAGCAAATAAGCGAATCGACAAGATTACCATAACAGAGATCACCTCAAACTGTGGAATGTCTCAACCGACTTTTTACAACCATTTCAAGGATAAGTATGACCTCATCGTGTGGATATACATTCATGAGTCGGGTGAGATCATGTCGAAAATCGGCAGGGACGGTTATTCGTGGAGAAACACACTGATCGACGGCGCACATTATTTCGCTGAGAAACGAGAATATTTTCTCAACGCTCTCAGGCACACAAGCGGACAGGATTCCTTCCTGCGGTATCTGCAAAAGGTCAACAGTGATCTTATGCTGACCGAAGTGAGAAAAAAGCTGATGACGGAATATATTCCTGATGAGATATACGGCATGATAAAGGTCTATGTTTACGGCACTGTCTACCATATGCTGGAATGGCTCATGGGAGATATGCACCTTTCACCCGAAAAGGTCGCTGAGATATGGGAGCATAGTCTGCCGGAACCTTTGAAACAATACTTATACGATTAAGATTTTGTAATTTTCACAAAATACAAAATCATTTTGTAAACGGCTGAAATTCTATATGGACTTTCAGCCGTTTTTCTGTTATGATTAAGATACGGTAATCACCGAAAAATCATATTGAAGGTCATTCAAAATGGCAGATACAAAGAAAATTCTCGAAGGATTACAGATCATCGTAACAGATTTAGCACAGCAGGCTGACGGACACGCAATACAGTCAAAAATATTCGCAGCTCAGAGCTTTTCAAAGCTGGGTGAAAAGTACGCTGAACACGCAGAGGAAGAACGTGGCTACGTTGACAAGTGCATCGACCGTATCCTTGACCTCGGCGGTGAGGTAAAGAACGGTGCAAAGAAGGAAACACCCGTTTACACTGATATTATCGAGTGGATCAAGTATGATCTTCAGGTGTCGAAGGACGGTCTTGCTTGGCTGAAAACACTGGTGGAGGAAGCCCGTGACGATTACACCACATTTGATATGCTCAAGGAATACTATCAGGACGAGGAAGAAGATATGTACTGGGCAGAGCAGCAGCTTGAACTCATTGAGAAGATCGGCTTGCAGAATTGGCTCAACAGACAGGTGTGAAGTAACATCTATGATCCCCGATAACGTAAAAAAGCTGTTTCGGGAGCAGCTGTGGTATATCGCCACATACGGTGACGAGCCGAATGTTGTTCCCGTAGGCTTCAAGTGCGTGTGCGATGACGGCAGACTTGCGATAGGTGCGGTATTGCTTGATACAACACTTGAAAACCTCAAAGCAAACGGCAAAATTGCAGTTTCCTGCGCCGATCCGCTAACAGGCGAAGCGTATCAGATAAAAGGTACTGCCGAGCATGTCACCGAGGGCGAAGCATATGACCACTATCAGAAGCTCACGGAAGAAACATTCAAGGGTGCTATGTCGCTGAAATGTGCAGTCATCATCACGCCCGAAAAGCTGATAAACTGCTCACCGAATGATCATAATAAGGAAGAGATCACAATATAGGAGGTCATGAAAATGGCAGAAAAGGAACAGATATTAGAGGCTATGAAAAAGGCTGGCGAGCCGCTGAACGCAGGCAAGATCGCCGAGCTGACAGGTCTTGACCGCAAGGTAGTTGACAAAACTATGGCGGCAATGAAGAAAGACGGCTCTATCGTTTCGCCCGTAAGGTGCAAGTGGGAGCCTGCTGAAAAGTAAATATAAAAAACAGGGCTGTCGGTGGACATCGGCAGCCTTTGCTGTAAGGAGGAAAATATCATGGAAATTAAAGCAGTAAAATTCAGAAAAGACGGATTCTACGGTCAGCCCTTTGTTATGGGCGGTGAGGAAGGTGCGGACAAGTTCGACAAGA
>JAILFE010000242.1 GCA_024697725.1 Oscillospiraceae bacterium | reverse complement strand
GTACAAATATAACAAACTTGTAATAATTATTGAGTGCTCAAAATCTGTGCGGTATTATTCCAAAAGGGTTCTTCTGCGGACAGATGATATCAGCAGCAGTATGCCGAAAATGGGCAGCTCAAGAGCCAGCACCGTTGCGCTGACAGGCATCCATACCCACAGACTGTTGAATGCTCCGGGAACGGAATATCCCGACATCAGTATAAGGAGTGGGTCTGCCGCTATAAATATCAGTGAGATTATGATACCGGCGGCAAGACGGATGTTCTTTTTTATATTCGAGCTTGTTCTGCCGGAAAGGCGCTTTTTCATAGAAAAAAGCCCGACTACGGTAAATATCGTCAGCACGGCGATGATAAGCGCCGCCGCCGAAAGTATGATATCCGTGGGGAGAGTTGCTCCCTCTGCCTGCGGGAGAGCTTTGCCATGCCATGTGCGGGAAACGGCAACTACCGCAAGTATCGGCGCATATGCCGAGGAATTGCTCATTGCGCATACGGCACGTTTTTCCTCCGGGAATATATCTATATCCGAGGTGAAATTCGGGTTGCCGCCGCTGTGAGTGAGCCTGCCGCTGCTTACCATCCAGCCGCAGCTGTAGTATTGCGTATCCTCGTCATCTTCATCGGAGCAGACGGCGTCGGTGAAGCTGTGAGATCGTATTATCAGTCTTCCGAGCTGTTCGGGGACGTTCTCGCCAATACCCATCTGCGCTTTCAGCCACAGCGCCATATCCGCGGCACAGGTCTCGAGATAGCCGTCCGGCAGGCTGCCCTGATAGCGCGGTGCGTCATATTCCGTATTGAATGTGAAGCAGAGCCTGTAGCCCTGCGCAGTTTCAAGATGAAAGCCGCTGTGCTCCATGCCGAGGGGGCGGAGTATGCGTTCGGTCACGAAATCCTCGTAGGTCGTGCCGCATTTCAGGTCGATGATATATCCCAGCAGGTCATATCCCAGATTGGAATAGGAAAAACGCTCTCCCGGCGCGAAATCGAGCTCCTTCCCGTTTATCAGCTCTGCGGTGCGGCGCATGATATCATGATCGTCGCCCTCTATCGCGTCCGGATAGTATTTATCCGGGATGCCTGCGGTATGCGACATCAGCTGAGAGCAGGTAATTGCAGCAGGAGCTCCGTCATGTGTGAGCGTCAGCCACGGGACATATTCGCGTATATCCGCATCGAGGTCTATAACGCCCTCGTCCTCCAGTATAAGCGCGGCAAGAGCGGTAAATGCCTTTGTGGTCGAGCCCAGCTCATATATCGTATATTCGTCCGCTTTTGTGCCATTTCCGATATTGGCATAGCCGAAGCTGTGATATTCCGTATCATCGTCGTCAACTATCACCATGGAAAGCCCCGGAGCCTTGTCCTTCTCCATGCTTTCGATGATAAAGCTTTCCGTTTCGGGCGATAATGCGGCTGATGCGGGCAGCAGCATATTTGCCGCCGTAAATGCCGCCGCAAGCAGGGACAGTGCTTGTTTTATCATGAGTATACCTCCGTTTTTGCCTGTTGAGTTTTATATACATTCACTATTAAACATCGGCGTAAGCGTCTTTGATGTTATCATAAGTTTTACAACCCTCGGCAAGCATATGGTCGATAAGTGCTTTTTCTAATTCATCATCAGACACCATTAACATAGACTGGGTAGCCTTATTGATAATTCCATAGCCATAAGAGGAATTCACAAGAACCCATTTCTCCTTTTCAGTTGTCCACAGATACTCATATTCAGTTATATTCATCATTTAAGCCCTTTCTTAGTAAATTTTACGGTTTTCTTTCCAACAGGTACTATACCTGATGTTTTTTGTGGCGAACCCATTTGCGTTAAGAATTCCATCAATTTTAAGTCTTTATCACTCGGATACGGAGTGCCGCCTGGGTGTGTATGATTGATAAGAATCGTTTTGCTTGTTACAGGTATGGAAACAGAATTAACGTTTCCAGAATAAATCATGTACCTTCCACCTCTGCCACCTTTTCCCGTTCCCAATTCATAAACCTGTGCAAATTCGATGCCATACTCCTGTGTTAAGAACTCCATTTGGCTATCTGTAAGACGTCTTGGCACTTCAATTCCCTTAGACCCAGGGGGGTTACTAAAGTCAATTTTCTTTTCTCCATTAGGCATTATTCGCTCTAAAACATCTTCTCCGAGCATTTTAATTTGCCCAAAAGTGCCACTAAACAGACCGCTATAACCCTTACTCATTTTTTCGCCCTCCCTGCAAACACTCTGCTTGTCTTGCTGGGATAGGCAAGAATATTGATACCCTGCTTCTCTAATTCCTTGAAACAGGGATAGTTAGCCGAGCCGTAGACAATGATCGTGTGAGGGTGAAGCCGCCTTACTAACTCTCTCAGTCCCTCCTCAAAGCGTTCACGATCTTCGAGCTTACGGGGACTTCCGCCAACAGTGCCGATAGCGACAACACTGTTTTTAGGTATGCCGTCAAAGCAGTACCGGTATGTTTCGGGAGTACCCCAACGGGTGTTGTTAATAACATTGTGACCACAGAGCGTACCGAACCAATAGCCGAAAGCTCTCATACGGTATACATTCCACAGTTTCAGCGGCAGGGGAAAATCCTGATAGAGCGAAAAGTCGGGGGTGATGATTCCGGCAAAGTGAGCCAAAATCTTGTAAGCCTGATTGCTTCTAAACCAAATACCGAAAATCGAATCAAATTCATAATCATCTTCATAGAAACATACATACGCAAAATGCAGAAAATCTTTATCGTTTCTGCGCATATTTTTGCTGTAGATCTCTTTTGCTTCTTTGTATGTAATGATCGTTACAGGAACATCATCGGCGGTAGTCGGACAGAACGGAATATCATTTGCCGAAAACTTCGCACCTGAAACCATGTATGGTCTCCACCATACGTCTTTGATGCCTTTGCGTATGCTCATATTATACCACGCTCCTTGTATATAATCAAGAAGCTTAAAAAAGAAAACCGCATGAACGTGATAGTGGAAGCAGGACGTATTTGTCCTGATATCTGCAATTCATTGCAGTAAAGACGCTTCGCCAATGATTTGGCATTGGTTCTCAATCGTACGGACAGCTTAATAACGTTGCTTGTGTTAAATCTCATCGTTTATACCTCCGGAATCAAATTAATAGTTC
>JAILFE010000033.1 GCA_024697725.1 Oscillospiraceae bacterium | reverse complement strand
CAAAGGGACTTGAATTTGTCGTTAACATCGACCCGAAGCTCCCCTCGATGCTCGTCGGCGACGATGTGAGACTTACGCAGGTCATAATGAATCTGCTGACAAACGCCGTAAAATACACCGAAAAGGGAACAGTGACTTTCGGAGTATCCGCAGCGGATAAAAGCGATACTTCGGTAACTCTCGCGGTATCCGTAAAGGATACCGGTATAGGCATCCGAGAAGAGGATATGGAGAAGCTGTTTGAATCATTTGCCCGCCTTGACGTAAAACGCAACCGCAGCATCGAAGGTACGGGACTTGGGATGTCGATAGTGACAAAACTGCTTGCGCTCATGAATAGCAGACCCATGGTCGAGAGCACTTACGGCGAGGGCTCAGTGTTCTCATTTGAGATCGTGCAGGAAATAGCCGATCCCAGACCTATCGGCAATAATTTCGCTCACCGCAGGGACAGCAGCGATATCAAGAAAAAGGAAAACATCAGCTTTAAGGATGCTGATATTCTTGTTACAGACGACAACGAGATGAATCTGAAGGTAGCAAAAAATCTGCTCAGGCTTTTCGGCATAGAGACCGACACCGCTTCTTCCGGAGCTGAAACGATAGAAAAAATGGGCAGAAAGCATTATGATATCGTGTTCCTTGACCACATGATGCCGCAGATGGACGGTATAGAGACCCTCGCGAAACTGAAAGAACGTGAACTTATCCCCTCTGACACCGTTGTGATAGCTCTGACAGCAAATGCGGTCATCGGAGCAAAGGAGTCCTATATTGACGCAGGATTCAGCGATTATCTTTCAAAGCCTATCGAGCTTGACCAGCTCGAAAAGGTCCTGACACAGTATCTTTCCGTTAAAACATCCGATGATGAAGAGGAAAAAACGGAACAGGAAACCGGTATTTTTGAATTCGATCCGGCAGCCGATGATGAAATAATGGAGTTTTCACCCGATGACGGCTCTGCATCTGCCCATGCGGATACGGACATGATAATATCACAGCTTGAAAATGCGGGGATATCCGTAAACAGCGGGCTTCAATACTGCGGCGGTGACAAGGATTTCTACATCGAAATGCTGACAGAGTACGCACAGTCAGCCGATTCCCGTATGGCGGAGCTGAACTCCGCTCTTGCGGAAAATGACATTTCCCGTTATCAGATACTTGTCCATGCGCTCAAAAGCGTTTCCAAAACAGTCGGTGCAGATGATGTTTCCGAGCTTGCAAGATCACTTGAGGAGGCTGCCAAGCGCAGCGATCCGGACTTCATCAGACAGAATAACCCGGAACTGGAAAAAATGTATTCCGGAAAGGCTGCCGACGTAAAGAAAAGCATCACACCTCAGTGACCGGATCGCCGATAAAGCAGATCATACGTAAAACAAAGAAGCAGCAGTATCACTTTGTATGATACTGCTGCTGTTTTTTTTATACGAAAAAAATAAAAAAATCACCGAGAAAACATAAGAGAAACCTATGTACTCTCAGTGAAAAAAAGAAAAATATCAGAATGACCTGTTTCTTCTTTTTTTCAGCAAGCAGATCAATACATATCAAGGCAGCCGGGGCATTCCCGGCATTTCCGGAGCGATCTGCTGCTGTTTTGCTGCATCTTACTTCTTATTCGCCTTTACGATATCCTTGTCCGAGTATACGATAACTGCATCGCCGGTATCAATAAGTATCGAGATCGAACCGTTATCATTGAGGACAAATTCATCATCGGCAAGACGGACTACCGTCGCGTTATCTCCGCTTCCGTAGATAGCATAAGGACGGATCTTAGAAGCCTTCATCTTTGTGAATGCCTTGTTCGAAACAGTGACCTTCAGCGTTGTGCCATACTCACCCTTTGCTTTCGGACTGAGTACAACAGTATTGGAAGGAACCTTGATGCCGTTTACACGAGACATTTTCTTGGTTATCACAAAATTCATTCCGATGTTAAGAGCACCGTCAATTTGATTGATCCTGCCGGGAGCGAGTTCTACGGTATAGAGGCTCTCTTCCCCGATATACTCACTTACTTTGACAGCCACATCGGTATCGCCTTTAGCTATGGCAGCAACGGCATCCTCCATTACAGTGACATTTCCCTTAGCGTCCTTGGCAAGATCGATGACAGCTTGTTTGCCGTTAGCGTTTTTGATCGCATCCACAACGGTCTTGGCAGTAAGAATACTTGCTGTTGTCTTCTGCTCTTTTTTATACTGAGGGTTCTTGGGAGCAGAATACGAACCGCCGGCAGATACAGGCTGATAATTCGGGGGCATATAGTAATTATTCGCACCTACAAAAACAGCCGTCAGCGATGCTGCCATTGTCAGAGCAAGCACAGACGCAGCCGCTTTTCTTACACGTTTTTCATTCATGGGATTTTCTCCTCCTTTCTCCGAGAATTTATAATCACTTCCCTGCGGAAGAAATTATACAGCTTAATCTTCCCGGAAACGAGTACCTTTTCTTGTTCCCGGATCTTTCTCTGCGGTCCCCGTTTTCTTTGCGGGGAACGCCTTATCGTATCTGTACCGGATAAAATATCCTAAAATATAGCAGCAGACAACGCAGAACAGAAAGACCGTTATCAGGACCGTTATCGAGACCCCCGTCCTTGCGGAGAGCTCCGAGAACGGTGAAAAAGCAATATCCTTGCTTATCCTGTTGACGAAAGAGAGCGCCTTTGAATAATGTCTCACATTGTCCCTGTGCGGATAGTAGAACGCAAATGCATACGGTATCATCCAGTAGATGCACATGAACACCGGAAAGGATGCTTTTTTATCCCTTCCGCTTATGACCGCGCACCATATCCACATAGCCGCCATAACACCGGTCAGGAACAGCCTGATGATGCCGGCATGAGGGATATGGTTCTCATGCCAGTAGAACATTGCTGACAGTGATACTATAACACAAAGTATCATCTTTTCGGCGTCCGATACCTTTTTTTCGTTAACAAAACGTTTTAACAGACTGTTTTCTTTCATAACGTTATTCTCCCGATTCATACATTTCATCGGAGAATATCGTCCGATACGGCATAACACCGTTATAATCCTCTGAGATCAGATATTCATACATCCCGACACACAGCATCATGACAGCCATGACAGCAGCTGTTTTCGATACTGTCTGCTTGTGTTTGTCATCTTTGAATCTCTCAGAGCATTTCTGTATCATTGCATCAAAGATCTGCGGGATAAGCGCCACCGATGCGGGGAGAGCAAAATACAGCGAGGGTCTTGCCACGATCGAATGCTTTATCCCTATCAGCTCAAAGAAGACAGTGAAAAACATACAGTTTATCAGGATGCTGTTGAACTCATCCTTTTCTAAAAGCGGTTTTCTCAGAAGGAATGCTATGATGAAGACCGCGCCGAAAAAGATCGTATATATCGGGGTCAGCCCGTTCATCATATGCGGGTTTGAAGCGGGGTTGTAATTGCTGTAAAAGAATCTCGTGACGAACACCATTATCTCATACGAGAACGTGAATATCACAGCACTTGCAGCGGCATACACCGACAACACCGTCGGCGTGATCTTTATTTTCAGCAGGAAATAGAACAGGAACATTATGACCGCCGATATATGGAAACACGATGCAAATATCACGACTGCGGCAAATCTGAAAAAGTTGCCCTTTTCTATGTATTTCAGACCGCACATCACGATCACCGCCGCAACGGTCTGACGCAGAAAACAGAGTGAATTGAAATATACTCCGAACGTCAGGAAACCGAATACTGCCAGATACGGCTTTTCGCAGTGTCTGTAAACGAAGATCATGACAGGGACAGTGATCACAGCCGCTATGACAACAAACAGTATCTGGAATCCGACGACATAATCCGCAAGCAGCTTCGTTATCATCAGATAGCCTTTTTCCATGCGGTCATAGCTGATCTCTTCAAGTGTCTCCGGAACGCTGTATATGTACGCTGCCGCGTATGAATTATAGTCGTATCCCACACGGGAACGCAGCGCCGCAACCAAAAACAGCATCAGCCCTGCCAGAACGCAGTATACTATTTTTCCGGCTTTATTCCTGCAAAGCGGTATCCCCGCGATTACGGAGACAGCCAGGATAAGATTATATGTAATCATTACGATGATCTGGCATCACTGTGATCTGTGGTGCTGTAGTCCTTATATTTATAATAATTGTACTTGTATTTGTATTTATACTTGTAGCCCGTACCCATTTTTTCTCCTGCGGAGCATCCCACCTTGAGAAATCCGAGTATCTTCGCATTTGTCATCGAAGCTTTTTTCATAGCTTCATTTATCTCGACATGGGTAGTATGGTTCTCCCTCACGATAAACACTATCCCGCTGACCCTGCCGCTGTAAAGCAGCGCGTCCGTAACAACGTTTACCGGCGGAGTATCTATAAATATATAATCATAGTGTTTTCCGACATTCTCAAGCAGCTTATCCATTCTTGCGCTCTGGATAAGCTCTGCGGGATTGGGCGGTATTGAACCCGATGTGAGCACATCGAGCTTAGGATAGACATCCTTGTTGACGATCTCCGAGAAATCGTCGCTTATCCCGGCAAGCAGTGTGGAAAGCCCCGTTTTGTTCTCAAGAAGCAGCATAGTATGCTGCACAGGCTTTCTCAGATCGCTGTCGATAAGAAGCACCGACGCGCCTGTCTCCGCCATAGCTATCGCCAGATTCAGGCAATTGGTGCTTTTGCCCTCGGAAGGAGCACAGCTTGATACCACAACGATCTTCGCATCCGAAGAAGCAAGAGAAAACACCAGATTGGTTCTTGCGGTTTTATACGCTTCCTTTATCGCAAACGGTGTAGTCTCCGAAAGGACAAATTCTCTCCTCGCTGTCGAGGATGATTTTTCCGCTTTAGACTTCGCCAAAGCCGACGCCTCCTGTTATATTACTTATATCCGTAGCTGTCATAGCTCTTATACGCCTTTTTATAGGCTGTGCTCCCCTCGGCATATCTCGTGCCGTTGAGCACCTTGAAATCAAGTATCTCGGCAAATACCGGGATGTCGTACATCTCCATGAGATCATCCGTCGGCTTCACCTTGGTATCGAGCATCTCAATCACGAGGAAAACGAAATACGAGCCGACAAGACCGATCATAAGTCCTATGGCTGTGAATTTCAGCGTGCTCGGATATGTGTGCCTGTTGGGATAGCTCGCCTCAGAGACAGTCTCTATCGAGCCGTTCTTTATGACACGGTTGAATTCCTTTTTTGAGATCTCGCTCAGCTTGAGATTTATCTGATAGGATTCCTCCGGACTGCCGCTGACGACCGATATCCTCATCACCTCGGTATTGTTCACCGAAGCTACCGAGACCATGCTTTTGAGTTTTGCGACGGAATATGCCCCGCCGAACGCTTCGTTGAGCTCTCCGAGAGTCTGGTCACTGGTGAAAAGTATCTGACAGGTATTAACAAGCTTCTGCGCGGCATTGATGTCGTTTACGTTTATGGCGCTTTCCTCGGATTTTGAGGTCGAGTTCTCAACATACATCAGCGACTGGGATGTATATTGTTTCGGCACCACGAACTTTGCGAGCACAAAACCTATCGCAGCGGTCAGGACCGTCACGATCGCTATCGTAAAGAGATTCTTCTGCAGGACCTTCAGCAGGTCCATTAAATCAATAGTCTGTTCGCGTTCTTCCATTATAGCCCCCCGGACTGCAAAGCACTCCCGCATATATTCCCGTGAAGAGTGCGGATAATGCTACTGTTGACCATGACCGGTCTGCTTCAATATGATATGAAATATCCCGATCCGGTATTAAAAAAAGATAAAAGATGGGATAGATAAAATCACTAAACCCACACTTCAATTCTACCAAAAGGGGGCGCAAAAGTCAAGCGATAATGCCGGTTTATACATACACGGCGGTCAAAATCGTGATTTTTAACAAAATTTTAAAGCTGAGGCGGCAAACGGATGTTGAACTTTAACATTACAAAGATACATGTGACAAATTGAACACAATTTATTCCTCTATTGACAAATTTCGCTCCCTGTGATAAAATTATACCTGTAATACAGGTTTACTACATTAATGCAGAATGCTGCGGAAAGGAATACCAATGCTTTACGATACCCATTGCCACATTCTCCCCGGGATAGACGACGGCTCGGCGGACGTCTCCATGTCGGAAAAAATGCTCGATCTGCAGAAGAAAAGCGGCGTTGACAGGATCATCGCCACACCGCATTTCTATCTTTCCGAGCAGAGCATAGATTCCTTCATCGACAGACGGACCGAAGCCTTTGAAAAGATACTTCCCGCGGTACGGGCAAGGAAGATCGATCTTATCTGCGGAGCCGAGGTGCTGTATACGGAGTCTCTCGCGGATGAAGACCTTTCGCGGCTGTGCATACAGGGGACGTGTTATATGCTGACCGAGCTCCCGTATATCAAACTGTCCGGGAGATTCATAAAATCCTTCCGCAGCTTTGTCGGGAGCGTTTTCCCGGATATACGCATAATACTCGCCCATGCCGAGAGATATCTGAATTATACGGATGCGGATGATATATACGAGATACTGGAGTCGGATATCCTCGTGCAGCTGAACTGCGGTTCCTTCAAGCCGTTTTCGCCGCATACCGGATTCATGTACGATCTTCTCAGAAACGATATGGCGCATTTTCTCGGTACGGACTGTCACAATTCAACGACACGCCCGCCGAATATGCCCGCTGCCGAAAAAGCGATAAGCCGCAAGATATCTCCCGATTGCTTCGGATATCTCATGCATAACGCCGAAAAGCTGTTCAACGGCAAAGAGATATAAGCGACTGCATCTGTCCCGGGACAAATACGCGCTGTCCATGTTATATGCACTGTAACCGAATTTTCATATCTTTTTTTGGTAATATTCTTGACAAATTTGCATTTTATGGTATAATACTGTTAGTGTAAGGAAATATTTCCGGAATGCAGAAATTAAACAAAGTGTGAACGGAACAGAAGCATAAGAAGCATAAAAAGGACGGAAGGGTGGTCACAATGTCAAATATATCCGGCATAAACAGCTATATCCTCAATTCCTACCGCAATGCCCCCGGCAGCAATACCGCTGACAGCAGGGCATCGAATGCCTCTGATATACTCAGAAAAACGGCTGTGCGCAAGACCGGAGATCCCAAGGCACAGCAGAAGACCCCCGACAGCTATGCTCTTGTCAGGAACAAGGCAAGGACATCTGCTATAGAAAAAGAAGCTGCCGACAGTGCAGCGGCTCTCAGGACCTCCGCTCTTGAACTTGCAGGCGGCAAGGTGCTCTCTCCGGACGAAAACGGAGAATACGACAGAAAGGCTGTCACCGAGAGCATAAAGCAGTTCGCTGACAATTATAACAAGACGATATCCGCCGTCAAGAGGTCGGACAGCGAAGAGGCTATAAGGAAGAATTCGTCCATGCTCGGTTCTACCGCAGCATTCCGCAATTCGCTCTCGAATATAGGCGTTAATGTGAACGACGACGATTCCATTTCCGTGGATGAGGAAAAGCTCGGTTCTGCCGATATCAGAAATGTCAAGACACTGTTTGCAGGGAATTATTCCTATGCGAGCAGGATAGCTGATAAGGCAGATGCCATCGCTCAGACAGAGCGCTCCGAGATAGGCGGCGCATACGACCGCAGCGGCGATATGGGCAGCTATACCAACGCTATGGTGGAAACACTTCTGAGCGCAGAAGCATAATGTATGATAACATAAGCTCCCGCAGGATATGCCCTGCGGGAGCTTTTTTAAGGCATGAAAAAACGGCACATACAGGCATGATGCCGATATGTGCCGGTCGTCCTATCCGGAACTCTTACTGCTGCTGGGGAGCGCCTACGGGACATACATCCGCACAAGCTCCGCACTCGATGCAAGCATCTGCATCAATAACGTACTTTGCATCGCCCTCGGATATAGCGCTTACGGGACATCCGTCTGCGCAGGAACCGCACTTGATGCAATCATCTGAGATCTGATATGCCATAATAGTTAACCTCCTGTCGATATGTAGCCAAATAGACTTTGGTATTTATATTCTAACACATTTCTGAAAAAAAGCAATAGATTTTCGGGCACAAATAATATTTTATCTATACTGCACAACAAACCGATGATTATTTGTGCATTGATACAAATATCACCACGATATGAAAAATCCCGGCGTTCCCGGTTGTTATTATATCAGATGATCTTTTCAGACCATATATAAACGAAAGGAAGTAACACTAATATGAAAAGAAATACAATATCTTTCATCTCCGCTGCAATGGCTGCGGTGATGACTTTTTCGACAGGGGGTGTATATATGAATGCATACGCCGAGAAATACGCCGTCGCCGAAAAAAGCTCATCCGCGGAAACAAGTGCCTCCGCAGAAAGCTCAAATGCCGAAAAATAGGAAAAGGAAAAGACTGCCGCCCTTGAAAAGGCTCTCACTCTGGTCAAGACGAGGATAACCATCCCCGACAAATATCAGAAATTCTCCTACACCGAAAATACCTACCAGGGGATAACTTCCTATAATTTCAAATGGGAATACGATTCGGGCACGGGCAGCGGCTATAATATGCCGTCGGTATCCGTCACGGTGACGGGCGATATAATAACCGGCTACGAACGCTATGACCCCGATTTTGTATATTACACGAACGACCCGTCCTTCTCTTCACTTACTGACAAGGCTCTGATCTCAGCCGCCGAGAATACCGTGAAGATACTCGACCCCGATCTCAAGGACCATATCCGCGTAAAAAGC
>JAILFE010000195.1 GCA_024697725.1 Oscillospiraceae bacterium | reverse complement strand
TCTCGGTCTTATTGACATCCCTGCCTGAGTTTGAGCCGCAGAACGAGAGCGCATCGCGGTATTTTTCATCGAACCAGCTCAGAGTGAATATATCATGCTTATCCAGAAATTCATAGGTATAGCGTGTCGGGCGCACAACGATCTGTACCGAGGGCTTTCCCCACATAACGCCCATGAATCCCCATGATGCAGTCATCATATTATAGCCGTCACTGTCCCCTGCCGCGATAAGGAACCATTCCTTTCCGATCTTATCGAACGGATTGAAGCCAAGTTTACTGATATCGGTCTCGATCATAAATTATTACCTCCCAAAAAGAACACGTACTGTTTTGCCGTCCTTATTATATCATATCTATTCGGTAAAATAAAGTAAAATTCAACAACATCATTCAGAATTGTATATTATGTACATTTTTATGTAATTGATTTATATATCATCCACAAATAATATCAGCTGTATACTGCGAATTTTGTATATAACATATAACAGCAGAAACGGAGCAGAAAATGGATAAACTAAGATTCTATGAAGCCTGCAAGGCGGTATCGGAAGGACATACGATAAAAGGCATCGGCACTCTCTCGGAAAAGACTACCCACGCCGTGCTGAAAAGATATTTCGAGCCGTTCGAGGACACTCATGAAGTAAAGATAGGTCCCTATGTCGCGGATGCGGTCGGGGAAAACGGGATAATCGAGATACAGACAAGGGGCTTTTCCCGTCTGCGGAAAAAGCTCGGTGTATTCCTCGATTACTGCCCCGTCACGGTGGTATACCCCTGCGCAGCGCTGAAAAACATCATATGCTTCGACCCCGATACGGGGGAGATATCTTCGCGCCGCAGATCGCCGCTCAAGGGGAACAGATATACCGTTTTCACCGAGCTTGAGGGGATAACATCATATCTTGCCCACCCCAATTTCAGGCTATGCATAATGCTCATGGAGATAGACGAGCTGCGCTGTCCGCCGGAAAAAGCTCCCCCGCACCACAAGAAAAAGCGGCGCAAGGGAGCATATTCACTGTATGACAGGATACCGAAGGAGCTTATCGAGGAGATACATATCAATGATCTCTCGGACTGGCTCTCGTTCCTGCCGGAAGGTCTTCCGGAGGAATTCACGACCGCTGATATGGCAAAGGCGGGTATGCCTAAGTCTACTGCACAGCTCGTCATGAATACCTTCTTCAAGGCGGGCTTTGCAGAGCGCATCGGAAAGCGCGGCAACAGCTATATCTACCGCACGGCAGCAGATCACGAATAGGGGTATCTGTACGACGAAACGATCCAGCGTTCCTCATCGTAATAGGTATTGTCATTCACATCATATGCCCAGTCGGCTATCTTGATGATCTGGAACTTCCCGCCGTCGGTATATCCCTTGAAAACACCGTCCTCATCGTATTTTTCCTGTCTTGTGGAAAAGGTCATGATGCTGCCGTTGCCCGATACCTCATATGACGAAAAGGTCAGCATACCGAGCGAGCGGTCACGGTCGGATACCTGTGCGAGAGTACAGAGCCTGTCCTTGATATCGCGGTACCGCTGAGGAGCATTCGTGAACAGCCTGTTCGCTATATCATCGGTGAAAAGGCTTCTGAGGTATTCTCTCATATCCTCACAGCTTCCGAAGCGGGCATCATCCGTGTAAAAATAATAATATATCCCGTCGGGTGCGCTCTCGCTCTTCATCCTGACATATTTATCCTTGCTCTCGATATTCAGCAGCGTTTCGGTGAAGTATGACGCGGCGTTGTTCGCAAGTCCCCAGTATGCATACCCGAAATAGAGGGGATTATTCTCGGATATATTCTCATAGCCGCCGGTCAGCTGCATTTTTTCGGGGTCGAACTTCATGGTATGGATCTTGACCATGCCTGAGATATCGGAAACGATACCTACGCCCTCATCAACAACTATGCTCGTAATGAATTTATCCGGCTCGGAGTGGTATATCGCCGATCTGTCGAGATATTCCGCCTTTACAGGCTCGCTGCCGCTGTCCGCGGTGTCGTATATCTCAACAGCGCCGAACCTGCCGTCCTTTATGGAATAGAAACGGCTCACTGTCCTGTCATTCCCGTCCGTGAAGAAGAACTGTATGATATCGGGCACCACAATGCGCTTATCGACATCATTCGTCACGATCTTGCAGACATCGTGCGCAGATGTTCCCGATGCGGGTATCACCGCAGAAAAGCCCTCGGGCGGCACGATATCAAGAGTTGAAGCCCTGTATTCCTTATCCTCGAGCGAGACCGAGAGCAGACCGTTTTCCGCCTTCACAGTCATCAGATAATTATCTGTTCCGTCCGTGACCTGGGTCATATATGATGAAAAAGGCGTTTCTGCGTTGGATAATGTGACCTCTGTCTCCGCAGGCGGCGCAGTTTCACCGGTCTCCTCCCCGCCTGAGTGACCGAACGCACAGGACGAGAGCATGAACGCCGCGGCTGACAGTGCCGCAGCAGTGCAGAAGATCATATTTCTTTTCAAGGCTCTGCCTCCCTGAGTATCAGCTCTTCGATATCCTCACACGCCGCCCTGTCTGACGGCTGCGGGATCAGCTTGTTTACTATAATGCCCTTTTCGGACGAAACATATCCGAGCAGGCGCTTTTTTTTTCGTATAAAACAGCATCTGCGCCCGAGCGCTATCTCCGCTTCGATGCTTTCAGCGGAAAGCCCCGAAAGCGCGGCGGCTCTTTTTATCTGATCGGCTGTTTTTATCTCCGTGAGCCTTACAGCGCGGGATCTTTTCCTCATCCCGCCGAAGAAATCCTTCAGCAGCGCCGAGCACTCATCCTCCATAACACCGCCGCATATCTCTGTCGTGCTGCCAAATCCGAGGGAGAAGATATCGCTGACCGAGCCGCAGGCACCCATACGAGCATCATGCGCCCCGAAAACTATCCTGTCCATCCGCGAGTTCATGACCGCTCCCGCACACATGGGACACGGCTCCAGAGTCACATACATCGTACACCCCTCCAGCCTCCAGCCGCCAAGCACCGAGCAGGCTTCGCTCACAGCGGATATCTCCGCATGACCCAAAGCGCTGCGGCTCTTTTCGCGGGTATTTCTCCCCTTCCCCGCCACAAAGCCGTCACTGTTCCTGACGATGACAGCGCCGACGGGTATCTCCCCTTCTTTTGCAGCCTCCGCAGCAAGAGAGAGTGCGAGCTTCATATAATAGATATCATCCATAGTATTATTCAGCCCGCAGCTTCAGCAGCATCACCGACAGACATACCGAGAACCAGATTATGAACCCCGGCGATGTGATGAACTGCAGCGCCTTTTCCTTTTCGGAAAGGAAGGTATCCTTTATCGGCAGGCTTATCCTGTCATTATGCTTTTTCTGATACAGGCATATGAACGTAATGCTCATTGTCATACACACAGCTGCGATGAGGTTTACGGTCTTTGCGGGAGAATACGAGGTTATGGTCAGCACATGGTAGAATATCTCTGTTATTACACGCATCACGACCGCTGTGATCGTAGAGCCCGATCTGAGTGTGAAATATCCGATTATTATGGAATTCATCAGCAGATAAGCTCCCATTCTGAGATTCTGTGCGGAGAGCGCCGTAAGCAGAGCTGTGACAAGCAGAGCGTATGCATCTCCGAACTGCCGCAGCACCTGCAAAGCCGCGCCGTGCAGAAAAAGCTCATTCAGCGCGGGTATTATGACCAGGGTCATGATAAACATAAGTATCCCTATGACCTGATCATCGGGGAATGAATATGTCTGACTTGACGGCATACCAATATATTCCAAAACGGAATTGACCTCGCTGTTCATGCAGAAGCCCAGCGATACCGCGAGCACTGCCGCGGGGAGCGCAAGCACAAAGAAATGCGTATCGGTGACCTTCATCGGGAACATGACCTTCAGCGGCATCTTCACCTTTATCTTGAAGTAAATGAACGTTATGGTCCTGCTGACGACCGCCATAAGCAGCGTTGCAAGATATACAGCCTTCTCATTACCCGAAAAGGACATCGACACATAGCCCGAGCTGAGAACTATCCCGTACCTGTTGCATATCATCGGGATAAAGAGCTCCCCTATCATATTTATAGACACGAACATGAACAGCACGAATATCAGAAGATTATTCGCTCCGTTTAATGCCTCCTTCTCGGCAGACTCGGGGTATTCGCGGATTATGCCCATTCCGTCGCGGTACGTGGTCTCCGCATTCTTTGTATCATGGTAGAATGCGAATTCGTTTCCGCTCTGCCTGCGCCATTTGCGGTAGCTGTCTATATATTCCCTGTCAAGGTATTTCATGGATTCGCTCTCGCGGGGCGAATCCTTCCTGCCCGAAGACACGGTCTTTTCCGCCATAATGCTCCCTCCTGCCGGATATTCCTTCGATATGCGCCCGATACTTATATAGTGCGTGCTCAATAACCGCCCTACGGGCGGTTCTGCTGCAAATCAAAGATTTGCAGTGCACTACCTGATTAATGTCTGCTTATTGCTGACCTACGGTCAGCAATAGTGCAAGATTTTTGGGCTTATCAGCTCAAAAATCTTGCACTCAAAAAGCCGAAAATCACTCCGAAGTTGCACTATTACGTACTTTTCGGCTTTTTTAGCAGACATTAAATACAATGCCCCAAAGCAGTTAGCTGCTTTGGGGCAAAACTTCTGTATGGGCATGAGCCTATGACCGGTGCAGGGATATTTTTAATCTTTTTTGATCTTTTTCTGTTCGTTGTCGATTATGTTCATAAGCTCTTCGATAGTCTTTTTGCTGCTTTTCTTCTTTTTGGGAGCTATCGCCTCACGCGGCGGAACAGCATTTTCGGGGATAGAATTCGTATCCAGCAGCGGGCGGTCATTGTCGTCCGGAGCGATGACATCGGCTGGATTATCGCTGTCATAGAATTCCACGGGCGGGAGATGCGGGATATCCTCGACAGTGCGTTTTTTCTTGCTTTCC
>JAILFE010000163.1 GCA_024697725.1 Oscillospiraceae bacterium | reverse complement strand
TGCCGAATCTGCTCGATATGCTGTATTCCAATAATATGAGGAAAGGTTTTGTCGGCGAGATACTTGCCCGTTTCGATATCGCGGGCGGTGCCTTCCAGACACTCGTTATGCTGACATATATACTGCATATGTCGTTCGTGTTCCTTATGGCGGTTTTCGCCAACAGGATATATTACGATCATTGCCTGAAGGAGATACCGAGGATAAAGAAGAAGACCGCTCCGAATTTCATCCTTCCCGAGCTGCACCGCAGAGGCGGCACCTCGGCAGGACTGCTGGTGGTTTTCATCTGCATAGATGTCGGGCTGCTTGTCATGTATTATATGTCGATGCTGTCTGGCATGGGACTTTGATCTGGAAATTTGAATTCGGCACCGTCCGGGGACGGTGCCTTTTTATGCGAAAAAGCACGGATCTGCACGGATGCAACCGCATTCTGATATGGACGGATATGCTTTGCAACCGACGGTTGCATATGAACTTTTTGTTAATAATTCGATTTGCAACCTGCTGTAGCTTGTTTAAATTATTGACACATGATATAATGAAGGCACAACAAAAACAGAAACAACAACGTTTTTTCAGATAGGAGATAGATATATATGACTTTATCCGAAAAGCTTTATAAACTGCGCAGAACAAGAGGGTATTCACAGGAGGAGCTTGCAGAAAAGCTCGATGTTTCAAGACAGGCAGTATCAAAATGGGAGCGCGGCGAATCTGCTCCCGAAATATCAAATCTTATAGCCATATCCAAACTGTACGGCATCCCTGTCGATGAACTAGCACAATGCATAAACGGAGATTATATCTCCGCCGTATATCAGAGCGAGGCGATAAAAGCGTCCGCGCCCGCTTCGCACGGGATAAGCCTTAAAAAGAGACCCGAAAATCAGGAAAGATACGCCTGTGAGGGCTCGGCGGCGGTCGCTAATGATTTTGTCCGCGTGAATATCCCCGTCAATGACGACGGCGAGATATATCCTAAAAGAGAAAAATTCACAGCGGAGGTATTCCCCCAAAAGGAAGATGCTCCGAAAAATGATGCTGTGCAGGAAGTATTCCCCGGAGCTGACAATAAAAGTTCAGAGCCTGCCAAGGCTTCTGTACAACAGACCGCAGCCGAAAATAAAAATGTCGTAGTACGCTCCGGTCAGGCGGGAGGCGCAGGCGGCAGAGCCGGCAGACCGGGCGAAAATGCAGGCGGCAAGAAAAAGCAGTTCGACAGCTTCTCCGCAAACAATCCGCCGCTTGGTGCAGAACAAGCGAAGCTCTACAAAAAGCTGATGCATTTTCCGTTCTGGGCGGTATGTCTGCTGGTATTCCTGTTCTTCGGTGGAGTATTTGAGCTCTGGGAGATATCATGGATGACATTTCTGCTGATACCGCTGTATTATACGGCGATACCCGCACTGTTCTACCGCAACCCCTACTGCTTCTGCTACCCTGTATTGGCGGCGATAATGTTCCTTCTATGCGCGTATCTCTTCGATTTTCATGATACGGTAACAGGTATGAGCGCGATACTGTTCTTTGGCTCGATACCGCTGTACTACACGCTGATAGCCGCGTACAAAAAGAAAAACTGCCGTATATTCGCATTCCCCGTGGTGGTCGTGATACTTTTCCTGCTCGGTGCGATCATGACAGATGGACCGCAGTTCTTTGTGTGGCTGTTCGCTACGATACCGTTCTACTACTTCTTCGCGCCCACGATCGACAGGATAGTGTTCAAAAAGAGATGATAAGGATATATATATCCCCGGCGGAGCAGAAAAAGCTCCATGACACAGCTTATGAACTGCTGTTTTCCGCTCTGAGGGAGGACGGGATCACAGCATCGCACGCCGATATCCTGATAAGTGAGCGCGGAAAGCCATATTTCGGCGATCTGCCAGTATTCTTCGGGATATCGCACTGCAAGGGATATGCCATGTGCATGATATCGGAAAGCAATATAGGCGCCGATTGTGAGACTGTGCGGAAATATCACGAGAGGACGGCTCTGCGTGCATTCACGGAAAGCGAAAACAGACTGATAGACGAAAGCGGCAGCAGGGATGAGGCATTATCGCGGCTGTGGTCATTGAAGGAAAGTTATGTAAAGTATACGGGAACGGGTCTTGCGGGACATATGCATGATATCGTGTTTGACAGGATCCCCCGTTACGGCGAGATCATAGAGCTGTGCGGGACGAAGCTCGTGCAGTTTCTGCATGAAGGGATAATAATATCGGTCTGCTGTGATAATATCGACTCGGTCATACTCAATTCCAAAACAATAATACCGCCGCCGAAGTAATTGGATTACTCCGGCGGCGGTATTATTTTATTCTTTATTTTTTCTCTTTATTGCGGCATCGGCTGCGGCTTTGCCGAGATATCCGCAGAGGATGCCTATCACGATACCCGCGAAAACATCGGTCGGGTAGTGTACGAACAGATATAACCTTGAAAATGCCATCAGCAGAGCAAGTATCAGCGATACCGTGGATATTATCCGAGGTCTGCGGACGATAAGAGGAGAGCTGTCCGCATCCTCCGGAACGCTCATTGTGAGGAACAGAGCCGCTGTCACCGCAAAGGATGCGCCTGTATGCCCCGAGGGGAAGGAATAATCGGTCGGCGCTGAAATAAGGAGCGGGATCGTAGTATTCACATTGAACGGTCGGGTGCGCATGATGATGATCTTTATCACATAGCAGATTATCCCGTCGAAAGCGAGCGCGGCGGCAGAGGTAATGCCGCGCATACGTGTGCCTTTGTATGCTGTCAGCATCACGACCGATAATATCCATATTATCCCGTAATTGCCGAGCCGTGTAACGGTTTTGAAAAACACATCCGCTGCGGGCGTGTGCAGAGAGTATATGAATTCAAGAAAAACAAGTTCGATATCGTTCATAGAAACACCTCCTGATAAACTACAGCGATCCACTTTTTGGAACAGAACTGCGCAGAGTACGGTATATCGCCATTTATGGCGTAAAATTGACAAATTGTGAATTGTACAAAAAGATTGTATATAATTTGTTTATAATGTAGAAAATAAAACAAACGGTTGAAAAGTAAAATATACTGTAGTATAATGTAAGTTGTAATATAGCACTGTTTTTGTGCATAATGCTCTTTTCCGGAAAGCAGATATCTGCATTTTGCCGCTTCCCGTCTGCGTGAGCATTGCTAAGAGAGAAATATATAAAAAGAATAACGGAGCGTGATGTTATGGCATTGATCGAAGTTGATGAAAGCAAATGCGTCGGATGTAACGCTTGTATCAGAGCCTGCCCCGCGCCTGAGGCTAACAAGACATTTATAACCGAGGACAGGCGCAGTATAACTCAGGTGAACAGTGAAAGGTGCATAGCCTGCGGCGAATGTGTAAGAGCCTGTCGCCACGGAGCAAGAAATTTCAATGATGATCTCGAAAAATTCCTTAACGACTGCAAGACGAGCCGCAAGGTAATGGTCGTTGCGCCTTCGATAAAGACCGCTTTCCCGAGAAAATGGCGCAATATCCTCAATTGGTTCAGAAGCCACGGCGTTGCTGCGATATATGACGTATCGCTCGGCGCGGATATATGCTCGTGGGCGCATCTGAAATTCATAGAGGATCACCCGGATGAGAAGATAATCACTCAGCCCTGCGCTGCAATCGTGAATTATGTCAAGAAATACAGTGTGAATCTTGTGGATTCGCTTTCTCCTATCCACAGCCCTATTGCCTGTGAAGCGATATATCTCAGGGATTATCTCAATGTCAGGGAGGATATCGCGGCGTTTACTCCGTGTATCGCCAAGAAGGATGAGTTTACTGAAATAGGCGTTGTAAAGTACAACATAACCTATAAAAAGGTACAGGATTATTTTGAAAAGAACAATATAAAGATCCCCGAGGAGAATTTCGAGTATACATACAACTTTGACGATCAGCAGGGAACTCTCGGCGGCATATATCCCCGTCCCGGCGGACTGCGCGACAATCTGTGGTTCAAGGATCCCGATCTCAATATCACCAACTCCGAGGGCGTGAACAAGGTATACCGCGAGCTTGATATGTATTCGCAGATCGATCCGAACCACCGCCCCGATGTGTTCGACGTCCTGAGCTGTGAATTCGGCTGCAATACCGGTCCTGCATCCGGCGACAATACGAGCATATTCGAGATAATGTCGATAATGCGCGATGTCGAAGCCGAGGCAAAGAAGGATCGCCGCGAGGGCAAGGCACGGAATATCTTCGGTTCGGAAAGAGATAAGCTCTACAAGAAGTTCGATGATACGCTCGATCTTTCCAAGTTCGCCCGCAGCTATGACAAGCCCAAGAAGACATCGTATACTCCCAAGGACAGCGATCTCGATCCTGTTTTCGTATCAATGGGCAAGATCACCGATGCAGACAGACATTTTGACTGCCATGCCTGCGGATATAATTCCTGCCGCGATATGGCTATAGCTATCTACAGAGGGCTGAATGTTCCCGAAAACTGTATCGTTCACGCAAAAACGGCGCTCTCCAAGCGTTACGGAGATGTGGAGAACGTATCCAAGGGTGTCAGCGATTTCGCAAACAAGCTCACTGCGGATATCGAGAATATCTATGCAAGTCTGCTTTCGATCGACGAAAAGAACAAGCAGGGCTTCAAGTATACCGATGTTGTTGACAGCCTGCTCAGACAGGTCATAGATACATACAAGGATGAGAAATCGCTCGACAGCGACGATGTTAAGGAGCTTATCCTTGTGCTTGACAGGATGCAGGATTCCATAAAGATCATGAACAATGTCACAGCCGAGACGACTACCAATTCGGCAGCTATCCGCGAGGCTATGGAGGAGGTCGCAAATGCGACTATGGAGCTTTCGCGCATGGTCAACGAAATGGTCGATACTTTCGGAAAAGCCTGAAAATAATACCGAGCCGTCGTGCATATGTACGGCGGCTTTTGACTGCTCCGCAGTCTGTGAAATGTTCAAAGGACATTTTGTAACATAAGGCAGTATATTGTCAGAATACGAGCAGCTCCAGTGCGAGCACAGCAGCACCGAGAATTATCCTGTACCACCCGAATGCCGTGAAATCGTGCTTTCTGATATATCCCATGAAGACTTTTATTACTACCACCGATACCATGAAGGCTGTCGCCGAGCCTGCTGCAAGCACGAATATTTCCTCCGGTGTGAAGGAAAAGCCGAATTTTATCAGCTTTATCGCGCTCATACCGATCATTACGGGTACTGCAAGGAAAAACGTGAATTCCGATACCGCAACGCGGGATATCCCCATGACAAGTCCGCCCATTATAGTAGAACCGGAACGCGATGTGCCGGGGATTATCGAAAGCGTCTGAAAAAGTCCTATCTCCAGAGCCTGCTTGAAGGATATATCTTCAAGCTTTTCGGTAGAGGGATTTTTGTCTTTGTTTTTTTTCTCGATCACGATGAAGGCTATGCCGTATATTATCAGCGCCGCCGCTATGACTGCGGCTGTGTGGAGATGTGCATCTATGATATCGTCAAAAAGCAGCGTGACGATCGCTCCGGGGATGCAGGCTATCACGACCTTGACCCACACTATGAAGGTATCTTTTTTTATGACCGGCTTTGATCTGTCGCTGAACTGGAACGGGAACATCTTGTCCCAGAAAAGTATTATTACAGCGATTATTGCCGCAAGCTGTATTACATAAAAGAACATCTCCTTGAATTCGTCTGACATATCAAGAGAAAGTATGACTTTGTCGAGATCATGGCTTGTCCCGGCGGCTGCATCAACGGTGGCGGTCAGCCTTATGTTCCCGATCTTATCCGCAACAATGTCGATCTCAAGGCT